>CANKCT010000133.1 GCA_947480465.1 Actinomycetota bacterium | reverse complement strand
ATCTTGAGCTCATCACCAGCACGAAACTGTGGGATGTCATGGCGCAGGGATACTGCATCTACGGCGTCAAGGATGTTCATCTACGTACCTATTTCTCTTTGCGATTAAAAGCACTCGCTCTGGCGGTGCAGACTGCGTATCTTGCCACAAAAGGGGCTCCGAGCGTAAATCGAGGCCTTAAGCGGGAATCTCTAGGCTCAAGCGTGCATGTAGATCTGCCCCAGCGGCAACAGTGAGCTCAAGGCCTCTCCACGAGCGTGTGGTGACCACCGCCCCTGCTTCTCGAGCAATGAGAGAACCAGCGGCCAAATCCCACTCCTTTAATCCAGTCTCAATATAACCATCAACCATTCCGGTGGCCACCATGCACAAATCGGTAGCAGCAGCGCCCATTCGACGAATATCTCTAATGCGTGGAATTAAATGACTAATTATTTCAATTTGATGCTGACGATCGCTCACTTCGTAGGCGAATCCAGTTGCAATGAGAGCTTTATCTAACTCAACTGGATTATTGCAAATAATAGCTACGTTATTGAAAAATGCTCCCCCTGCCCGAGTCGCATGCCAAGTCGAAGCAACCGTTGGTGCATGTACTACTCCAACTAAAGTACCAATTTCATCTTTAACTGCGATGCTGATGTTCCATCCTGGTAATCCATAAAAATAATTTACAGTTCCATCAACTGGATCGATAACCCATGTCAAACCACTTCGGCTCTCTCGATTCGCACCTTCTTCACCAATAATTCCATCATCAGGACGTGCTAACAGAATTGAATCTACGATGAGTTTTTCACTTGCATGATCCATCTGTGTCGCTATATCAATCGCAGTAGTTTTTGATGTTAGCTCCCAGGATGCTGGTCGATTCACCAAGAGTTCTCCGGCTTGCCGCGCGATTTTTAGCGCTAACTTTAGGATCTCTTCAGTTTCATTCATAGAACAAGTCTAGCCTGTCGTAGACTCTCCAATATGTTCACGGCTTATACAACGCTCTTTCGCACTCCTGGAGCGCTTCGATTTTCTCTAGCCGGGCTTATTGGGCGTATGCCGATTTCCATGGACTCATTAGCACTTGTTTTTATCGTAGTTGCAGCAAGTGATTCCTATGCAATTGCTGGTGCCTTGAGTGCATCTGCTTCTATCGTTATGTCAATTGTGATGCCTTATTGGGCAGGAGTTGCTGATCGAATCGGACAGCGTGCACTTCTGACAAGGGTTGTTCCATTTAAAGTCGCTGGAATGCTCATCTTTATCGTGCTTGTTTTAAATCATGCTCCGACTTGGAGTTGGTTTATCTCAATCATCTTTGCTGAAGCATTCTCCATAAACTTAGGTGGACTAGTGCGTCGTCGTTGGCTACATATTTTGAACCCCGATAAAAGTTCGACGGCCGAGGACACGAGTGATCGTCATCTGGTTAATACTGCTTACTCATTGGAAGCGCTCAATGATGAGTTTGTTTACATCGCTGGACCAATTATTGCTACAGCATGTGCAACATCTATAGCTCCAGCTGCAGGGCTTATCGCTGGAATTATATTTCTTGCAATTGGAGTTCCCGTTTTTATAAGCCTCCGAGCTAGTGAGCCTCCCCCAGCACCTCGCCTTCAGCATTCGCCACATCCAGCAGTGATTAGAAATACATCTCTTCAAGCCGTCGTACTTCCGATTTTATTTGTTGGTGGCTTTTTTGGTGCAATCTCAATTGTGACAGTTGCCTTTGCGGATTCTTATGGGCATAAATCTCAATCCGGAATACTTTTAGCAATTTGGGCTTTTGGGAGTGCAATTGCCGCGATTGTGAATGGGCTCATTAAGTGGAAAATCTCGCATGCAGGCCGTTTTATTCTCTCCCTTGTTGCACTAACCATTTTGGCAATTCCACTTCTTTTCGTACATTCAATTCTTGCACTTGCTATCGCCCTCTTTTTTAATGGTTTTGCAATTGCACCTCTAATCATTAATGCATACGGAGTCGCTGAATCGGCCGTTCCACCTGAGCAAATTACGCAAACTCTCAGTTGGGTTGTAGCCGGTGCACCGCTCGGCGGGGCGGCGGCTAGTGCAATCGCTGGGTGGAGTATTGATATTTACGGCGCTAAAAATGCATATTGGGTCCCGATAGGATTTTTACTTACGGCGCTTATAGCCACGCTGCCCTATTTCACGACATATAAGCGACTCATCGGATATTCTTCCAAACATGACTGAGCTGCGATTCATCGGAAAGAACGATGAAGGCACCCATCTTTCTCTCCACGATAGCCAAGGACAAGAATTCTTGCTCCAAATTAGTGACCCTTTGCGAGCCGTAATTAATCAACCACGGCTTTCCTCAGTGCCTGAGCAAACTACCGAGACTATCTCTGTAAAAGAGATTCAGCGAAGGTTGCGCGCAGGAGAATTGGCTGAAGAACTTGCACGCGAAAATAATATTTCTATTGAAAAAATCGAACGCTTCTCAGGCCCAATTCTGCAAGAGCGAATTTATATTATTGATCAAGCCCAACAAGTTCCTGTGCGAAAAGAAAGCGGTAGAGATCCTGTAACACTTTTAGGTGTAGTTGTTTCTCGACTCGCTCCAAGAAATGTTGATCTAGCCGATCTTTCATGGAACACATGGCGACATGAGGATTCAACCTGGACGCTTGAACTTCACTACCCAAATAGCAACGGTCGAGGGATTGCTCAGTGGAATTTTGATCCAACTCGACGCTTAATCACTTCTCTCGATGAAAACGCTCGCTGGATGATGGGTGATGAGCCTGCACCACGTCCGATGTCGACACCAGGGCTCGTTTATGTTGAATCTAACCATCCAACATTTCGTGAGGAGCGTACTTCCGAACCCGAGGTTCCACGCTTAGCCGTAATTCGCGAAACACCAGATGATGAAGCTGCGCGTGATGGAATTGTGGCAAGAGCAAAAGTTCCTAGCTGGGATGAAATTATGTTTGGAATTAAACCGACAGAAGATCAGTGACACCACCGCATGATTGTTGATTCAGCTCTTTACCAAAATGGTAAGCGT
>CANKCT010000132.1 GCA_947480465.1 Actinomycetota bacterium | reverse complement strand
ATCGGGTGTTGGTTGATGCCACATTGGCGTCCAAATTAGACGGCGACCATCATCTAAATGCTTTGGAATTTGCGCACCGATTGGCCAAGTTTCCATATGTACCGTGGAGACATCATGTATCCCTCGTTTTGCTAGTGCTTTAATAACTCCGGAATCTTTACGCGCGACCGTGATTGCAATCTCTGATTCAACCCCCAATACAGGTGATTTAGCACCTGGAATTATCTTCCAACTCTTTGCATCACCTTTTGTTGAAATCACGCCTTCACTGACTGCGGCAAGTTTGCGATCCCAAATTGTTACCCGCGCATATCGTTCGAATGCATCACCTTGTTTGAAGGATTTAATAAATGATTTTTCCGGCTCCTCCAATTGCAGCATCGCAAAGAGATGGTGTTCGCCAAGCTGCCAAACTCTTCTGGCATGGGCAACAATCTCTGTTTGTTCTTCACTGCTCAAGGGATCAAGTGGATGCTTGAAATCACTCATTATTTTCCGCACTTTCTGATGAATTAACAAATGGTGCATACTGTTTTGCTACGCCTTTACGGGCAAATGCCAGCAAAGTTAAATTGAAATCTCTCGCTAATTCAATCGCAAGTGAAGTTGGTGCGCTTACTCCCACAATTGCTGATACTCCAGCACAGATTGATTTTTGCACTAACTCATAACCAATGCGACCCGAAACAACTAACGTCCAATTGGCCAGAGGAATATTCCCGGCCATCAAAGCTGCCCCAATGACTTTATCAACGGCGTTATGTCTGCCAACATCTTCTCTTACCCAGACAGGCTCCCCTGCTGGATTAATCAATAATGCAGCGTGAAGGCCACCAGTTTTTTCGAAAATGCGTTGCCGACCATCTAGGAGTGAAGCCATCTGCGCTAGCTCTTGATTACTGTGTATTGCCCTGCTAACTGACAGAACCCCGCGCTTGTGTAAGTCACTGATACTTGTTGAACCACAGACTCCGCAAGCCGACGTAATGGTGAATCTTCGCTCGAGAACTCTTACAGACTCTTCGGCATCATCACGAACCTCAGCGATGACAACATTCGCGCGTTGCCTGAGGGATAAAGATTGATCTGCACAGACTTTCACGTTTAACAAATCTTTTGGATTCTTTAGAAAACCTTCACCCCACAAGAAACCGGCTGCTAATTCAAGATCCGAACCAGGCGTACGCATCGTGATTCCAAGTTGTTCTTCTCTTTCGCCACGCTTAATACGGATTTCAAGCGGCTCTTCAACTACAACCGAGTCAGAAGAGGAAGAGTCAGAGTCACTCTTTTGAATCTTGACTCTTGCAATTGATGACGGCGCGAGCTCGTCAATGTGCATGACGATAAAAATCTGTATTTTGTGGAGGCAGCGGAGTATTTCCCAAAATAAGGTCTGCTGCTTTTTCTGCAACCATCATGACCGGCGCATAGATATTTCCATTTGTAACATAAGGAAATACCGATGCATCACAGATTCGCAAACCTTCTACACCATGAACTTTCATCGACATTGGATCAACTACCGACATTTCATCGGTTCCCATCTTGGCTGTGCAAGATGGGTGCAAAGCTGTTTCAGCATCTTTGCGTACCCAATCTAAAATCTCGTCATCAGTGGTTACTGCCGCGCCAGGTGATGACTCACCGGCATTGAAATCGTTCATAGCTGGTTGAGTCAAAATATTGCGCGCAACCTTTACGGCCTCTATCCATTCGCGACGATCTTGATCTGTTGATAGATAATTGAACTGGATTGCAGGTTTTTCAAAAGGGTCAGCGCTTTTAATCTTGAGCCACCCTCTGGCATCTGAATACATTGGGCCCACATGAACCTGGTAGCCATGCCCGCGAGTATCTCCTGAGCCGTCATAGCGAATAGCTAAAGGCAGAAAGTGGAACATTAAATTCGGATATAAGACATCCTCATTGCTGCGAGTAAAGCCTCCAGCTTCAAACTGATTTGTTGCACCCGGTCCCTTTCTAAAAAACAACCAAGCCGCACCAATGAATGGTCTACGCCAAAATTGAGTGATTGGCTGCTGCGTGACAGGTAATTTACATTTGTACTGCACGTAAACCTCAAGATGGTCTTGTAAGTTTGCACCGACGCCAGGTAAGTGGTGAACCATTTCAATGCCAAGTGGGGTCAAATCCTTTTCATTGCCAATTCCTGATAACTGCAAAATCTGTGGAGTATTTATTGAGCCACCACACAAAATTACTTCTTTTGCAGTGAAAATCTGCTTCTTGCCTTTGATAAGAACTTCTACACCTTTAGCCGTTTTACCTTCAAAGATTACTTTTGTTACATGTGCTTTTGTCTTAACAGTTAAATTCTTTCGTTTCATGACTGGGTAAAGATATGCTCGTGCCGCACTTAACCGTCGACCTCGATAAACATTTCGATCAAAAGCGGCAAAGCCTTCTTGTCTAAAACCGTTAACATCATCGGTGCGTGGATAGCCAGCTTGTTCAGTTGCTTTAAAGAAAGCAGCAAAGAGTGGTCCCTTAACTGGTCCACGCTCTAATTTGAGTGGGCCATTATTACCACGAAATACATTGTTTGGGTCCGCTAAACAGTTCTCCATCTTTTTAAAATATGGAAGGCAGTGCGCAAAATCCCACGTGCTCATTCCAGGATCTTTTGACCAACGTTCATAATCTAATGGGTTTCCGCGCTGCCAAATCTGCCCATTAATCGATGATGAACCACCTAAAACTTTTCCGCGCGCATGATAGATGCGGCGATTATTCATAAATGGCTCTGGCTCAGATTCATACATCCAGTCGTAATATTTGCTTCCGATAGGAAAAGCCAACGCTGCAGGCATATGGATAAAAACATCCCATTTGTAATCTCGCCGACCGGCTTCTAGTACTAAAACTTTATGTTCAGAATTTTCACTCAAGCGATTTGCAAGAGCACTTCCCGCCGAACCGCCACCCACAATAATGTAGTCAAACTGCGCGCTCATGCGGCTTACTCTACTAAAAAACAACGCCCTTACTCAATGATTTCTCATCAAGTAAGGGCGTTGCTATTAACTTAT
>CANKCT010000131.1 GCA_947480465.1 Actinomycetota bacterium | reverse complement strand
GATGTCATCGGGCTTGCTCTTCTTTGGTGCGTAAATATCAATGTACTCCTGGCCAGACATCTCTTGAATTTTATTCATGATCTGATCTGTGACAACGCGCAAGTACTGTAAATCAGTTGAGTCACCATCAAAGTACAAAGGTTCACCAAAAACCATTCCTACGCGATGTAGATTGGGAATCACTTTTCCAGTCGGCTGAATCTTGTCGGTATTAGACATGGCAACCGGAATAACTGGAGCTCCAGATTCAATGGCTAAGCGAGCGATTCCTGTACGACCTTTATATAAGCGGCCATCGGGCGAGCGAGTACCCTCGGGATAAATTCCAAGACAATCACCCTGAGCTAATACTTTTAAACCAGTGATGAGTGCCGCTTCACTTCGACGACCACCAGATCTATCGACTGGCACTTGGCCAAGTGCAATAAAAGTTAACTTCTTCATGAGTCCCTTAGCTCCAGGAGAAGTGAAGTACTCACTCTTGGCTAAAAAAGTAACCTTCCGCGGAACAACTAGTGGCATGAAAATTGAGTCACTAAATGAGAGATGGTTAGACGCGATAATTACCGGACCTTTAGCCGGTACGTTTCGCAAGCCTTTGACCTTGGGGCGAAATGCGCTCATCAGAAACGGCGTCAGAAAAGCACGCAGGATTCCGTAGGGGAGGTTGTTGAGCACCTGCCTAATTTAGCCGTTATTGCTCCGTATGACACTATCTGAGGGTGACTAGAGATCCACAAGGGCCGAACGAGGATGCCTCCGATGAGGAAGAGCTCATCCGGAGCGAGTTTGACTCTATTGTCTCGGGGCTTTCACTCGATGAATCCAGCCCTACAACTTATCTTGACGACCTAGACCGTGTTGATAGGCCAGCACACAATGATAAATTCATTGCACCTAATCCCCCAACCCAAACTCCACGTTCATTTTATTATTCAGCTAAACGAGCAATCTCACGCTGGTTCAAACGTGGCTACCACGAAGATGATGGAGTCGAACTATGAGTAATTTTAGATGGGGAATTTTAGGTACTGGTGGGATCGCCTCTGCATTTGTCAAAGACTTGTCGCATACAACGGGCCATGAAGTTGTAGCAGTCGGATCGCGTTCATTAAGTAAAGCACAAGATTTCATTACCGCAGCTCCTGGCGCTACTGCATACGGTAGTTACTCCGAATTAGTTGCAGACGCAAATGTTGATGCAGTTTATGTTGCAACGCCACACCCAATGCATTTCGACCACACATTATTAGCTCTAAATGCAGGTAAACCGGTTTTATGCGAGAAACCATTTGCGGTCTCGGCACATCAAGCACAATCAATGATTGATAGTGCACGTGAAAACGGGGTTGCACTACTTGAGGCAATGTGGACGAGATACTTACCGCATATTGCAAAAGTGCGAGAGATTTTAAGCAGCGGAATTCTTGGGCCTATTCAAACAGTAGAAGCCGATCATGGCCAGCGATTAGCCGATCAGGATATTGATCGACTTATTAATCCTTCATTAGCTGGCGGTGCTTTATTAGATCTTGGAGTTTATCCAATTTCCTTTGCTCATTTAGTTCTAGGTGAACCCGATGCAATTACTGCACGCGCTGTTATGACAAATCGTGGAGTAGATGCACAGTCAAGTGCAATCTTCACTTATACAGATGGAGCCCAAGCTGTTATAAACACCACGATGATTGCAAGAACTCCATGTCGTGCTGTTGTCAGTGGATTACTGGGTCGATTAGAAATTGATGGAGTTTTCTACTCGCCTACTTCGATGCGTACAATTTTATTTGACGGGACCATAGTTGAATATCCAAATACTTACGCTGGCCATGGACTTCGCGAGCAAGCTATCGAAATGGCGCGGGTTTTACGGGCTGGTTTACTTGAATCACCGCTCTTGCCATGGAGTGAAACTGTCTCTGTAATGAAAAGCATCGATCAGATTCGCACACAAATAGGTCTTAAATATCCATTTGAAGACTAGAGCCGTGCTAAATCTGCAACTCCCACAAGTCCTGCTTCATTTCCCAATTTCGCAGCAATAATCTCTGGGTAAGGATGCTTGCCCGCAAAAGGCATCGTGCGTTCTAGTGCTTCGCGAGTAGGTTTCAACAAAATCTCACCTGCATCAATCACGCCTCCACCAATCACTACGCACGCTGGATCTAAAATTACTGAAAGAGTTGCAATTCCAGCACCCAACCATTGACCAGTTGTATTAAAAGCTGCGAGTGCAACTGGATCACCCTCTCGAGCAGCATCTGTAATCGCTTTTCCGGTCAAGCCCGCTACGGTTCCATCGCCTCGAGACAATAAATTACGTGCAATTTCTGGACTGGCATTTATTGCTTCACGTGCATGTCGCAGCAAAGCATTGCCTGACGCGTACTGTTCGAAACAACCACGAGCCCCACATCCGCACAAGTGGCCTTCAGGAACAACTCGCATATGACCAAATTCTGCTGCCGTGCCAAACGCACCGCGATATAAAGCACCGTTGACAACGATGCCTCCTCCGATGCCAGTTCCAACAGTCAACATCATCATGTGGTCTTGATCTTGTCCGGCACCGAATTTTGCTTCTCCCCATGCTGCAGCATTTGCATCATTTTCAATAATCACTGGCAAGCCAATTAATTGAGTTAACTCAGCGTCGAGATTTACTCCATTCCAATCAGCAATATTTGGTGTAGCTAACATTGTCTTTCGATCAGAGGAGACAAAGCCAGCAGCCGAAACTCCCACTGATGCAATGTCATGTTTGGCCATTAGCGCACGAGCGATATCTGCAATTGTTTGGGTAAGCGCACTGCCACCTTGACGCGGCGTATCTTGTCTCTCGGTTGCTAAAACCTTACCCAACTCATCGACGACTCCACCCAAAACTTTGGTGCCACCAACATCAATACCAATCGTGTACGCCATATCGTGGGATTAGTCTTCTAAGGAAGTTTTAAGTTGAGCTAACGCCATGTCGATAGTCGCTTTTTCGGCTTTTTTACGCATCATGGCAGGAACAGGCATGGATAATGAAACCATAAGTTCGTATGTAACCTCAG
>CANKCT010000130.1 GCA_947480465.1 Actinomycetota bacterium | reverse complement strand
TCCTTGTGAAATCTCTGGTTGATAAGGAGTATATGCCGTGTACCAGGCTGGATTTTCTAAAACATTTCGCACGACAACCGGTGGTGTGATTGTTCCGTAGTATCCAGTTCCAATAACATTTCGGAATAGTTGATTCTTATTGGCAAGATTTCGCAACTGCGCTAAAGCTTCAACTTCATTTATTGGCGCAGGTAAGTATTTTTCGAGTTTCTCAAGAGTTGCGATACTTGCCGGCACGACATCGGATATGAAATCTTCTAAAGTCGAATAACCAAGTTCTTCCAACATCTTTTGCGACTGGGTATCAGATGGTCCGATGTGTCGCCGCGAAAAAGAATCGTAATCACTCATGGTTACAGACTAGAGCGAATTAGGCGCCTTTGCTCTTACGTCGCAGGCTGAGTTCATCGTTAGTTTCGCCACTGACTAATTCTCCATTGACCTCGCCTTGCAGGGTCAGTAGCGAGCCCTCAACCTCTTGCCAAACCTTACCGACAGCGATTCCGAACACACCTTGACCACCAGCTAGAAGATCGATGATTTCATCTGAGCTCGTGCATTCATAAATCGATGCTCCATCGCTCATGAGTGTAATTCTCTCCAAGTCGGTAACCCCACGGTTGCGAAGGTGATCAACTGCAGTTCTGATGTTTTGTAGCGACACTCCGGCATCCAATAAACGCTTCACAATTTTCAAAACTAAAATATCTCTAAAGCCATACAACCGTTGTGTACCGGAGCCGCTAGCATTTCTAATGCTTGGCTCGACTAAAGATGTCCGCGCCCAATAATCCAACTGCCGATAAGTTATTCCAGCGGCCGAACAAGCAGTTGCGCCGCGATAGCCAATCTCTAACTCTTGGGAAGTCACGTGGATCTCGATTCTCTTGGGGAGTACTGATAAATCTAAAGGAGGCAGAGCTCACTTACAATCACCGACACGGTCGAAACCTCTACTTGAGATTGAGAGTTTTCAGCCCTATCCTGCAAAGTCTTCAGGATTTATTTCATCCAAGAAGGCTCTAAATCGCTCCACTTCTTGGTTTTCCTGACCCCCCTCAATTGGCATTTCAACGCCCGCTTCATCCAGCAGCTCTGTGGAGGCCAAAATATTGCTGTGGGTACGAAGGGCTAGAGCAACAGCATCCGAGGGTCTAGCTGAGATTGACCGGGTCACCGACGAGGCATCCCGCAGCACCAGATTTGCATAGAAAACTCCATCTCGCAGTTCAGTTAAATGAACTGCCGTCAGGGTCGCATCTAGAGCCTCGACAACATCACGCATCAGATCGTGAGTAAGTGGTCGCGGTGGCTCAAGGCCTTGTTGGGCAAAGGCAATCGCACTCGCTTCGTTAGCGCCAACCCAAATCGGCAAAAAACGGTTTCCATCAATTTCTTTAAGCAGAACTATTGGTTGATTCGAGGGCATCTCTACTCGGACTCCCACTACCTCCATGTTTATGAACATTGCACAGAAATCTCTCTACGAACGCAGGCGATGGAGTCCACCACGCACGAGCGCGGCGTGAAGTCTTATTGACAGAGATGCAATCTCTTTCTGGACCTCTTCAGCTCGGGCTTTTGACTCTGCAGATTTCTGTCGAGTCAATGGTGTAATCACTTGTTCGATCAACCCAATCTCCCGATCCGCGGCTGATTTGAAAGAACGCAAATGGCGTGATTCGATTCCAAAGCTAGACATTTCTGTTACTGCTTTTGCAACCGCAAGTGCATCACCATCGTAATGTCGTCCACGTATAGTGATTAAGCCATAACTCTCAATCTCTGATAACTGTTCATCGCTAATTCCAGAACTCTTCAATAGCTCATCACGTGAAAGGCGCATTTCACTTACTTCAGCAAAGGCCGATGGTGCCATTTGGCCATCAACAGTGACAAGTGAAACTACGGGATGCGCCACACCATTGAGAGATGTGGGTTCTAATCCCCTATCTATCGCATCTAAGTTGTCTTTAATTACTTTAAGCGGCAGGTATTGATCTCGTTGAGCAGTAAGCACGTACCGCAATCGTTCTAAATCAGATGTCGTGAATTTTCGATATCCCGAAGGCGTGCGCTGGGGCTCAATAAGCCCTTCGGACTCTAAGAAACGAATCTTCGAAATCGTGATATCTGCAAAATCACCACGAAGACGATTCAGGACTTCACCGATACTTAAATATGCGCGTGCTGGTACTGCCATGAGCTCTCCCCTATTCCAATTATCATCTACGAAGCATTTTTCTTAGCAACTGATCCCGTTACAAAAAGCAGGTGAAACTTTCCAATCTGAATTTCATCACCGGAGTTCAAATCAACTTCACTGACGGATTCGCCGTTGACGTACGTACCATTGAGAGACCCGGAATCTTTGAGCGAGAAGCCTGAATCTAACTTTTCAATGACTGCATGCACACGAGATACCGTGACATCATCAAGAAAAACAGAGCTTGAGGGGGCTCTTCCAATACTCGCTCCTTCTTGAGTGATGAGAAAGCGCGCTCCCTTATTTTCTCCTCTGTTAATTAAAACCATTGCCTTAAGGCCATCTGAGCTTAGAATCTCGCTGACAACCTTTTGTTCGTCTATCGGTAATGAAGCTACATACTCTTCCAAAAGACCGGCTGGGGAATTGCCAATCTCTCTTGATGAGAGATGGATAGTGGACGTAAGTTCGTTTGCTGACTGTTTCACCCAGATATCCCTTCACTCTCAACCTTAGGCTGAGATTAAAGGGCTAATGCACTTAGGTCAAGCCGTAAGTTCTATGTATTGAGGTGCACTCAGTAAATCACTCGGAACTTCGCTAACCTCTATTGTCGCCAGCCAGCCAGTCGAATAAGGATCGGCGTTAACTAATTCTGGATTTTGTGATAAGGAATCATTTATCGATTTCACTGTTCCAGTCACCGGTGAGTAAATCTCTGAAACAGATTTAGTGGATTCAATCTCCCCACAAACTTTTCCAGAAACTACGCTCTCCCCTACCTTTGGTAACTGTACATAAACAATGTCACCTAATGCGGCCTGCGCATAATCTGTAATTCCCATCGTGTAGATGCTTCCCTCAACTGATACCCATTCGTGTTCCTTTGTGTATTGCAGATTCTCAGGAGTTGATGACATAACCGCCTCTTATCGTCGAC
>CANKCT010000129.1 GCA_947480465.1 Actinomycetota bacterium | reverse complement strand
GTTTTAACAAAAGCTCCAGTAGATAAAGATGGAAATTCGTTAGCACCAGAAGGTTTAGATCTAAAAGTAGTTCGTTACTTTCCATTAGCTGATGTGCTCAAAGCCTTTGATGTAGGTATCTGCGCGACTGGATATAACGGCGTTCATGAGCTTTTACCTGCACGAATTCCAACAGTTTTTGTTTCAAATATTCGAGGAACCGATGATCAAGAAGCACGCGCACGTTGGTGTCATGATTTTGGGTTTGCTCTTCGAGCTGACCAAGAAGATATCTCTGACATAACGGCAACTGTTCGAAAACTCCAAGATCCATCAATCCGTGCAAGTTTGTCAGCAAAATGTGCCGAACTACCAGAGACAACAGGCGGACAGGAAATTGCACATTTACTTTTTAATTTAGCTACTGAAAAAACTCCGACTAGCGCTAAGAATTTCACTCTCTATAGGTTGATGGCACAGGATCACTTCAACCGTGGACTCCGACACGTTGCAAATCTTGGACTTAGGCGATTAGCGCTTGTCTACCGTTTTATTCATCCGCATATAGTTGTTGAAGAGATAGCTCAAGAACCACCAATATTTGGCGCTCAAACAAGCTCAGAAGAGTTGCGACCATTAATCAAGGGCAAAGTTCGATTCGAACATCTGGTGTCAGGCTCTTCGGATGAATACTTACAAAAAAGAAAAGCAATAGCTGATGCTGCCTACGGACATCAGACTTCAGTAAGGCGTAAAAAATGAGATTTAGGGATTGGATTAAAAAGACGCCAGCCGGACGTATGTTATGGCGTATTTTCATTGGGTTCTTAGGTGGTGGAATAACAGTTGCTGGTGCAATAGCTCTTATTGGCCCAGGGCCTGGCATTCTTATAGTTTTAGCAGGACTTGGTATTTTAGCCACTGAGTTTGCTTGGGCTGGCGAGGCAATTCTTCACACTAAGAAATTAGCCACAAGGGCCGCCGAACGTACAGGTTTACCTAAATGGGCAAGTTATTTCCTCATTTCAGCTGGCGCTATCATCTCAATAGTTTTTATCTTTATTTATTACTCCCGTTGACTTTCAGAATTTGGCCACGCCAAAACTGTGTGCGTGCATTAAAGTTGCCTAAATGATGAGAGCAAAAACAGCTGTAGACATTCATGAACTATTCGCCCAGAGAAGAAGTCCACGTTCATTGGATGAGACGGCCACGATGTCTCGTAACGATGTGATTGGAATACTTGAGGCCGCCCGCTGGGCACCTTCAGCAAATAATGTGCAACCTTGGCGCTTTGTAGTTGGGCAACGAGGTGATGACGAGTTTGTAAAAATTCTTTCTTCGTTAGTGCCATTTAATCAAGCGTGGGCTCATAGAGCCTCACTTCTTGTAGCTGTTGGTGGGGAATCTTTTCGGGAAGACGGAAATGCAAACCCAACATTCATGTATGACTGTGGCCTAGCGGTTGCACAGTTGACTCTTGAGGCACACCATCGAGGTTTCGTAGCTCACCAAATGGCTGGCTTTGATGCAGAAAAAGCTGCAGAACTTTTTGAAGGACAGAAACCTATCGTCATCGTTGCAATAGGTAAGCAAGCTCCTGCTGATCAGCTTGAGGGACCCGCTTTTGACCGAGAAAATGCTGCACGTGAGCGCAAGGATTTAGCGGAGATCGTGCTTCGAGGCTTACCACTTTAAAAACGAGAGCGAATCTCCCATAAATCCTTAAAGACTGGATTAAACAGTGTGCTTGAAAGGTATTCCACACCACTAGATCCACCCGTGCCAATTTTATGGCCGATAGTGCGTTCAACCATTTTCACGTGACGATAACGCCATTCCTGAATACCTTCATCAATATCTAACAAGCGCTCGCAGACCATTGCACTTTCAGGATCGGTGCGGTGAATATCTAGCAAGACATCCTGTACGGCCAGATTTGCTTCATACCCAGATGTTCTATCGCGCCCAAGTACATCTTGAGGAATGGGGTGGCCACGTTTTGCTAAATAAGCAAGCGCTGAATCCCATACAGAGTTTTCAGAAACTATCAAAGCAATTTCTGCTTGTACCGCTGGCGGTAAATGTCCCGCCATTTTCGTATCGCGACGACCAAGTAATGCTTCTACTTTTCTAAACTGAGCAGATTGGAAGCCGCTTGAAGACGATAAGTATGATCGAAAGGAATTGAACTGTAACGGAGTCATGGTTTCTAAAATGTCAATCTGTGTCACACAAACTTTCATAATTGTGCGAATGCGACCCAGAATAGCTAATGCATAATGTGTATCTCCAGATTCCATAGCGCGTTGCGCTTGTGCAAACTCATGGAGCAACTGTTTGAACCATAGTTCATAGGTCTGGTGAATGATAATAAAAAGCATTTCATCATGTTCGGGACCAACTGAAAGCGGACGTTGCAAGTTCAATAGTTCATCAACAGCTAAGTAAGATGTATAAGTTAGCGCTGAATCAAAGTTTTCATCGCTCATGTGACTCTTGAACCACCCTCTTTAACCTCTTTGTAGCGGCCCGTTGCCACTAAATCACGCATTCGTTGAAAACCATCCCAGACTTCAGTGTAAGAGGTTGTTAATGGTGAGATCGCCAAACGAATTGAATTTGGAGTGCGATAATCCGGTATTACGTTGGATATCTGCCTGAGTGCGATACAAATCTGAGCAGCATCGGGGTGCACTAACGAGATATGCCCACCACGCTCAGAGGCAATCCGAGAGGTATTTAACTCAAGACCCAATGGCTTTAACCAAGCATCAAAGAGCTCAATCATCATCTGGGTTCCTCTAGCTGCTTTCTTTGCAATCTCATCAATTCCTGCTTCTTGAATCATTGCAAAGGCAGTCTTAACGCAACGAATTCCTATTAAGGAAGGACTTGCAATTTGGAATCCGCGAATACCTTCTGCTTTCTCAAAAACTGGACCCATCTCAAACTGTGCACCTTGAGCAAACCAACCTTGGATTGGTACCTGTAGTTCACTTTGGATTTTTTTACTGACATAAAACCAGGCAGGTGATCCTGGACCAGAGTTACCATATTTATATGTGCAACCAACGCAGAGATCGACACCATTTTCATCCAAGTTTAATTCTATTGCGCCAACTGCATGACTAGCATCCCAAACAACTAATCCCCCAATTGCACGCACTTGTTCAGTTATAGATTTAATGTCTGTACGTGCACCTGATCGATATTGGATT
>CANKCT010000128.1 GCA_947480465.1 Actinomycetota bacterium | reverse complement strand
TTAAATTTGCAGCTGTTTTAGATCGGGCACGAGCAATGGGATTTGATGGGGTTGTTACCGGACACTATGCACGGACACAGATTGGCCCACATGGGAAAACTTTGCACCGTGCGGTTGATCATTCAAAAGATCAGTCGTATGTCTTATCTGTTTTAACCCGCGAGCAAATCGATGGTGCGATTTTTCCGTTGGGGGATACGACTAAAGTTGATATTCGAGCCGAGGCCGAGTCTCGCGGATTAGCCGTTGCTCAAAAACCAGATAGCCACGACATTTGCTTTGTTCCATCAGGTGATAACGCAGGTTGGTTGCGTGATCGCTTAGGAAGTGATGTGGGTCCCATAGTTGATCAATCTGGAACAAAAATTGGCGAGCACAAAGGTGCTTACACCTACACGATTGGTCAACGAAAAGGATTGGGACTTACAGTCCCAACTGCTGATGGCTCTCCCCGTTTTGTTTTAAAAATTGAACCCGTCACCAACACGGTTGTTGTTGGCGCACGCGAAGATTTAGCAATCACGTCAATGCGAGGAGAGCGGCCCGTTTGGTGTGGCCCACCTGCATCAGATGTACCTCAACGTGGTTTTGTGCAGATTCGTGCGCATGGTGCTGCATTAGAGTGCACATATTTCATTGAAAACAATCAGCTCGTTGCAACATTAGATACACCTTTATTGGGACTTGCAACTGGTCAAGCAATGGTGATTTATGATGGTGATCGCGTCGTAGGCTCTGCCACAATTTGTGAGACAGCTTAATGACAAAGCAAGCCCGCCAACGTATAAGCGAACTCAGTAATGAGATTCGTGAGCACCAGTTCAAGTATTACGTTTTAGACGCACCGACATTAAAAGATTTTGAATTTGATGAACTGCTGAAAGAACTCAATGCGTTAGAAGCTAAATATCCTGAACTGCGTGAAGCAGATTCGCCAACCCTTGGAATAGGTGGGGGATTTGCTACATCATTTGCGCAGCATGACCACATTGAAAAAATGATGAGTTTAGATAATGTCTTTGATCTAGAAGAGTTAGCCGCCTGGTTTGACCGCGTTGAAAAAGAAGTCGGACAGCAGACGTATTTATGCGAACTAAAAGTCGATGGTCTGGCAATCAATCTAACCTATGAAAATTCTCAACTAGTCCGAGGGTTAACGCGTGGCAATGGTGTCACTGGGGAAGATGTCACTCTCAATGTAAAAACGATCAAGAATTTGCCACACGTCCTCAAAGGCAAAGATCTTCCGTCACTCATAGAAATTCGCGGAGAAGTATTTTTCCCACTAGCGGCATTTAACGAACTCAATGACGGCTTGGAAGAAGCCGGCAAAGCACTCTTTGCTAACCCACGAAACGCTGCAGCAGGATCACTTCGGCAAAAGGATCCTCGGATCACAGCTACACGCCCTCTCTCTGTTGTTGTTCATGGTGTTGGTGCGCATGAAGGCATTGCTTTTGATTCACAAAGCCATGCCTACTCGGTTTTAAAAAATTTGGGCCTTCCGACGAGTGAGCGATTTAAGGTATTTTCTACGCGTAAAGATGTTGAAAAATTTATTGAACATTACAAGCAGCACCGACATGATGTAGAACATGAGATAGACGGCATTGTCATAAAAGTGGATTCATTAGCACAGCAGAAGGTTCTTGGGTTTACCTCTAGAGCACCTAAGTGGGCAATAGCTTTCAAATACCCGCCTGAAGAAGTCATTACAAAACTTCTTGACATCAAAGTGAGCATTGGTAGAACCGGTCGAGTAACACCATTTGCATTTATGGAGCCAGTAAAGGTTGCCGGATCAACAGTTACAAATGCAACGCTACATAATGCATCCGAAATTATTCGTAAAGGCGTTTTAATTGGTGACATTGTTACTATTCGAAAAGCAGGTGATGTAATTCCTGAGGTTTTAGGTCCGGTCATTGAACGGCGAACAGGCAAAGAAAAAGAATTTATCATGCCTACTCACTGCCCTGAATGTGGCTCAGAACTTCGGGCCATGAGCGAAGGCGATATTGATATTCGCTGTCCAAATTCTAGAAGTTGTCCAGCTCAACTACGGGAGCGAATTTATTACATCGGCTCGCGTGCAGCACTCGACATTGATGTCCTGGGTTATGAAGCTGCAACTGCGCTGTTAAGTGCTGGAATAATTACTGATGAAGCAGATTTGTTTGATCTGACTTCAGAGAAATTAGCAACTAGTGATTTTTTCACTAAAAAGGATGGCACACCTGGTCTCAATGGTGAGAAATTGTTAGTTGCCTTAGAGCGTGCAAAACAAGCCCCACTATGGCGAATTTTAGTTGCTTTATCTATTCGTCATGTGGGTCCCACTGCAGCGCAAGCGCTTGCAACTCATTGCGCATCGATTGAGAGAATTTCACACTCCACTGCAACTGAGCTTGCTGAAATCGATGGAGTCGGCGCAACTACTGCCGAAACAATCATTGAATGGTTCAACGTAGATTGGCATCAGGGGATTATCGCTAAATGGGCGGCTGCGGGAGTTCGCATGCATCAAGGTGAAGTAGCACAGCTTCCTCAAACACTGGAGGGATTGACCTTTGTAGTTACCGGAGGATTGGTAAGTTTCACACGAGATTCAATTTCAGAGACTATATCTGCCCACGGCGGCAAGCCTGCCTCTGCAGTTTCCAAGAAAACTGATTATGTTTTAGTTGGTGCAGATCCCGGCTCAAAATTAGCAAAAGCCCAGGAACTTGGCGTAAAAATTATTGACGAGGCGAAATTTAAAGAATTACTTGCAGGCAGGGGGTAGGATTTACCTATGATTAATCGTGCAGAAGAAACACTTCGCGAACTTCCAATGCCCGCCGTTGCATACGGGCTTGTAACTTTTGGAATACTTTCACTCTTGTTGTATTTAGTCCTTCGTTTAGACCGGGACTAATTTGTCACGAGTTGGAATCTATGGCGGCACATTTGACCCAATTCATAATGGTCACCTAAAAGTTGTCCGCCAACTTATTGAAAAGAATTTAATTGATTATCTTTTAGTGATTCCCGCAGGTGAGCCATTACTACGCCAGAATGCTCCAGTAGCATCTGGGCCGGCACGTCTGACAATGTGTCAACTTGCGATTTCATCGTTACCAGAGAGTATTTCAGTGCTCGTTGAAGTAAGTCCCCTTGAAATCCTTCGAACTGGTCCAAGTTATGCCATAGATACAGTTGAGGAAG
>CANKCT010000127.1 GCA_947480465.1 Actinomycetota bacterium | reverse complement strand
GATGGCCCACTTAATCCTGAATTAACGCAGGAGGGATTAGCTCAAGCTGAACTCGTTGCTCAAGCAGTTGCGGTCCTAAAACCGGATGTCATAATTTCTTCGCCATTGAATCGCACGAGACAGACAGCGGAGGCGTTATCTCGTATTACTGAATTGCCTGTTAACTATGACGAAGCATGGCTGGAGTGTTCATTTGGAATCTGGGATGGGCTATCTATCGATGAAGTCAAAGAGAAGTATCCTGCTGACTATCAGGCATGGATTTGCTCCACTAGTTTTGCTCCACCACAAGGAGAGTCATATGACTCCGTCGCAGTTCGAATTGATGAAGCACTCGAACAGTTAGTTGCCATGTATCCAGGCCAACGGGTTGCTGTAGTAAGTCACAACGGAACCATTAAGACTGCAACGAAACTCGCAATCGGTGCACCCGCCGAATCGATTTTTCACATCGATGTAGCGCCTTGCTCAATTACGACGATCTCAATTTGGCCTAGTGACGGCTTGAGGGCGTTGCGAGGTTTAAATGAACAAGCTCATTTACGCTGAATTCACCGTAGAAAGCCATAATTGAGCCATCTCTTGGTGACCAAATACTGTTGGATGAATTCCATCCTCTGCGAGTTCGTTCATGGATATCGATTTTGACAGAGTAGTAAAGTGTTGATCAAAGGGGACAAGGATTGCCGAAAATTCTTGAGCCATTTCATGAACAATATCTATTTTAGGATTTAAATCTTCACGCCAGGATTTCATTTCTTCGGTTACTTCCAGCATAAAGGGTTCACATAAAACGAATTGAGGATGAAGTACGTCTTTTGTCTGAGTCAAAAGTCGATGGTATCTCTCTCGAAAATCCTGTGGTGAAGTTGGGTCGTTGTCATCATATCGGCGCCACATATCGTTGATACCAATAGCAATGGATATTAAAGTCGGTTTATGATCGATGACATCAACTTGCCAACGCTTCTCCAAATCAACAAGTCGGTGACCACTGGTGCCCACATTTATAATTAAACCATCCAGATTTCCAGAATTGGCAATTTCGCGAACGTAGCCATCACCATACGGTGTATCTATCACGCGTCCACAATCAGTGACGCTATCGCCAATAAAGACATTAATACTTGACACTTTTAACTCCCTAACTCGGCCATTAATTCATTAATTGGACCTTCAATTTGATCTCCAAATAAGTTCTTGCGATGTGCCTGTAAGCGTTCTGACAAGGCAGCTAAATCTGAAATCTCAGAAAAACTTCCGGTAATGCAGCGCTTATCAGAATCAAAGCCACAACGTTTGAGAATTTCACCCAAAGCTATGAGCACTTCTGCGCCAATTAAATATTTTTCAAGCCACTGAGATATCTCCACAATCATAAGCGGTTTAGAAAAATCAGGGCGGAGCAAGTAGGCATGATTTATAACCATTGCTTCCCCTGCGGCGATAAAGACATCTCCAGCAGCCTTTAGATCACCCATCCGCCAGGCAGTGACACCTTTTCTGAACTCTGCGCGCAAATCTGGCGCTGGGTCACCACCCACGACGGTCCCCATCGAAGTTCGCATAAAGGCACGCAGGGCTGCGCGGTCATCTGGGTTCTCAATTAAATGTACTAAGGAGTTTTCCCATGAGTTATCTGGGTTATAGCGCGTCGTGTTCCACAAGTAGTCTCCGATAGTAAATAGTGGGAACTGAGACATTTCAAACTGCAACATGGGATTAGAAACAAGCCCTGCTGAGTATTTGTGCAATCCAACTTCTCGACCCCGAACCGGACCGATGTATAAGTTCTTCTGTAAACCACCATCATTAACTGGGAAGTTATCCCAATAGAGAGGCGGGCGTAAGGCTGTTCGCTCAAAAATAACGGCATCGCTAATATCTAAATACTCAGAGCAAATTGTCCGCCCCGTCCACATCAGGTTTATACGAGGATGAAGAGTCCGTCCCAACTCATGAAGGTAAGGTTCGTTTCCGCGACCCGAATAGTGCATTGGGCATACCGTTAACGCCAAACGAGAATCTAGCTGGGTGAGTTCAGCCCATACGCGATTTGTGAAATCTGCATGTGCGGCTGCAGTTGAAACATACTTGGCGATATCTTCTGGATGGGATAGTTCCCAATCAATGTCATCCCACAGTAATCCAAAATGCCTTGCACCTAGGTCAAATAGTTGTTTATAGCGAGTAACGACTGCCATCACATCGGACTGATCACTGTATTTAACTGATAAACCAGGAGAAACGCATACGGCCACGTCAACGGCGTTAACACGTCCTTTCTGGATTAACTCATCAGTGAGTGTGAGAAAATCTGAAGTAAATGGTGCCCGCCAGTTAAAACGTTGCCACGGCACATCTTTTGGCGCTAAGAAATAAGTGTTCATGTTGTAATCGCCGAAAAGTTTCAAGCCACGCAGGCGTTGCTCATGAGTCCACGCCTTGCCATAAAAGCCCTCAACAACACCTCGAACTGGAAAATCTGGCCCATCATCGAGTGAAATTTCTTCGATATCACTGTGCAGCCACCGCACGAGAGCATTCAGGGCGTATCGAAATGAGTTTTCATTATCTAGTCCGATCGTTGCACTTACCCGAGAAGAAGTGCGGGTTGCATTAAGAGTAAAGCCACCTGCTTTAGTGGGTGATGATTTCACAACCGTGATTTCAATATCTACATCGGCAAGAGTCTGGCTACTCCAAAAGTACTCACTCATTTGAGCCTGTAAGTGTGAAGCCCCTTTCAGAGAAATTGGCATTAAAGTTCAACCTTTCGTGCGCCGATTAAAACATTCTCAATGAAATCAGTAGGTAGAGTCGGGAAATATGTGTGTGCACATTGAATGACAGCACCAAAGACCGGTGCAATTTCTAACACACTGACTTGTGCTCGCTCGACTAACCGAAGAACTTCAGATTCAAATATTGAGTCAAAAATTGCACAATCAGCAGTATGAAGTCCGCCGGCACGAATGACTTTGATTGAGTTTCCTTTAAAACTAAGTCGCGATGAAATTCCATAGACATCCAGGGCATGTTGCTTGGCAACTGCAGATACAACATCAATAGCTGCATGATCACCATTATTTGCTAAATCAAAAATTATTGGTGCGTAGCTTTCATCTAAATGCACACGTGAGCGAGCTATGGCAGTGAAAAACTCTTCAGGACGTTTAAAACCTGCCGCCTTCGGAAGTTCAAAATATAGTTTTGT
>CANKCT010000126.1 GCA_947480465.1 Actinomycetota bacterium | reverse complement strand
GAGTGCGGTAACCACGGTTTGGAGTTCCATCGGCATCGTATTCAACGCCAGTGTTCCATGCGCCTTCATATGATTCTATTTCATGAACAGCCGAATTAATTCCAGTCTTGAAACGTACGCTATCGAAAACATAGAACTCAGCTTCAGGTGCAAAGAAAGCAGTGTCTGCAATTCCAAGTGAGCGCATGTATTCCACAGCTTTTGCAACAACTCCACGTGGATCACGACTGTATGGTGTGTTATCTACTGGATTATGCACTGAGAAAATAATAATGAGGGTTTTTTCTTTACGATAAGGATCTAAATAAGCAGATTCTGGAACTGGTAACAGTTTCATATCTGATTCATTAATTGACTGGAATCCGCGAATAGATGAACCATCAAACATTAGCCCATCGGTAAATACGGCTTCATCAAATGATTCAACTGGAACGTTGAAGTGATGTTGGATGCCAGGTAAATCTGTAAAGCGGACATCAACAAGTTTGACATCCTCTTTCTTAATATATGCAAAGATTTCTGCTGCGTTCTTAAACATGCTTCTCCCAATTCACATGGATACAAAAACCGAGTATCTGTGCAGATTCTCTCGTCTTTGAGCCCTCTGCCTCTGGTGGTAAGAATAAGTCGCTAAAGGCACAATGGCCTAACCGGTCTGTTACAGCCATGTTAAGAATTTTCACCCCTAGGCTATGGGCATGGATGATTCTCGTGACAAAGTAACTCTGGGCCGTCGTTTAGCGGCAATCACCTTGGACTGGTTGGCCTGCTACGCCATTGTTGCGGCATTTTCTGGCGGAATAGGACAGATGGTTCCGAATCGGTCGCCGCTCATCCTGGGAGTATTTTTCACAGAGGTTGTTGTACTTACTGCCCTGGCAGGAGCCTCTCTTGGTCAAAAGATTTTCGGCCTACGAGTGGTTCGATTTATTGACGGGGGACCAGTGACACCGTTACAGGCATTAATCCGCACAATATTCTTGGTGATCGTGGTAACAGCTGTGACCTATGATGATAATGGTCGTGGAATTCATGAGCGAATTAGTAAGACCGTTTTAATCCGAGGTTAAATCCTTAGCGAATTTTTGGTGCCCGAGTTGGCATCGGGCCTTTCGGAATTGGCATGGATAATCCACCGACTGCTTTCAATCGAGCGCGTACTTCACGCATTTGATGAGCGGTTAATTTCTTAGGCATCCTTTGTAAATGTTTTTGTAGTTTTCGCAATGGAACTTTGCCGTTTTCATCTCCGACCACGACCAAGGCAATCGGAACCCCAGGTGCAAAACGTTCAGTTTTTTTGCGCTCTTCATTAAGCATCTGATTGACCGCATTCGATCCTTCACCAGTAAGTACGATGCCGGCTCGACCTACACTGCGATGGACCATGTCTTGATTCTTTGCGACAGCAACCGCAGGAGTAGTTGTCCATCCTTTGCGAATTGCCATTAATACGCTCGCCCCAGCGCCCATTTGGCCTTCAATTGAGGAATATGCGGCGGTACCTGCTTGGCGTGTGAAAAATAGTAGCGAGGTCAATAAAGACAGAGGTAAGAAAATGAATCCAAAATAAACTGGATGATCAACTGCAAAACCAATAGCGATTCCAATCGCCCATGTGACGAGGAAAATCGCAATAAGAGCGATTGATATCCAAGGTTTTACTGACTTAGTGACTTTATAGGCATCACGAAAGGTTTGAAAACGTGGGCTTTTGATCTTTTTTTCTTTGGCTTTTCGCTTGAACATGTTCACTAGTTTAGTGGGGCTGGGGCCGTTCCACCAAGACGAGACGGCGCCCACCGTTGCCCCACGTGACTATCGGGGTATTTATCCTGCACGCTATGAAGCATTTCTAAGAGCGTTGCACGTAAATGCGCTTCAGCGAGTTCCAAATCTTGTCCACGTTCGTAGGTGATCGGATCTCCAAAGACGACCGTGACTGGGAATTTATTGCGACGCAGATTTCGCTTTACGCCTTTGGTCCAAATTCTTTGACTACCCCAAATAATCGTGGGGATGATTGGTACTCCAGCTCCCATGGCAAGTCGGACTGCGCCAGACTTCAAGCCTTTGATTTCAAAACTTGTTGAGACAGTTCCTTCTGGAAATATTCCTATAATTTCTCCAGACTTCAAAGCGCGCAAAGCTGCCACGAACGATGCCGCGCCATTTTCTCGGTCAACATTTATGTGGTGCATTCCACGCATTAAAGGTCCAGCAACTTTATTGGCGAAAACTTCTTTCTTAGCCATGAATCGCACATAACGCTGAGCGGGCAATGCCGCAGTGCCAGTGATAGCAAAGTCCAAGTAACTAACGTGGTTTATTGCAAGGATAGCCCCACCTTTTCGTGGAATGTTTTCTTCTCCTTGAAAATCAAAACGCAACCCCAAATATTTCCAAAAAGTTTTTATCGCTACGATTACTGGGGGATAAACAAGATCAACCACGTGTTGCCTTTGCTGACATCGCCTGCTTATATAAACGACCCGCACGGTAACTTGAGCGGACCAAAGGTCCACTCATTACTCCGAGGAATCCAACTTCCTTTGCCTCGTCTGCTAACTCAACAAATTCTTCAGGCTTCACCCAACGCATTACTGGATGATGTCTATTGGTAGGCCTTAAATATTGGGTAATTGTAATCAAATCGCAGCCAGCGCTGCGTAAATCTACAAGTGCCTGGGAAATCTCTTCGCGAGTTTCTCCTAATCCCAAAATCAAATTGGACTTCGTTATTAAGCCAAAGTCTCTTGCCATGCTTATGACTTGGAGGGATTTTTCATAAGTAAATGCGGGTCGAATCTCTTTGAAAATTCGAGGGACTGTCTCTAAATTGTGGGCAAAAACTTCTGGTTGAGTAGAAAAAATTTCATTGAGTAAATCGCTCTTCGCATGAAAATCTGGGGCAAGCATCTCAACTCCACAACCTGGATTGAGTGAATGAACTTGTCGGATAGTTTCGGCGTAGAGCCAAGCGCCTTCATCCGGCAGATCATCTCTTGTGACTCCGGTAATCGTGGCATAAGCAAGCCCCATCGACTTTACCGATTCAGCAACTTTTCTTGGCTCGTCACGATCGAGCGGATCAGGTTTCCCAGTATCGATATTGCAAAAATCACAACGCCGTGTGCACCTGTCGCCGCCAATTAAAAATGTAGCTTCTTTGTCTTCCCAACATTCGAAAATGTTTGGGCAGGCAGCTTCCTGACAAACCGTATGCAGCCCTTCCGTTTTTACAAG
>CANKCT010000125.1 GCA_947480465.1 Actinomycetota bacterium | reverse complement strand
GTCGCCAAACTTACCTCCGGCGTGCAGAACTGTGAGAACAACTTCGAGTGCGGGCTTATTCTCAACTGGGTGGATATCTACAGGGATACCTCGTCCGTTGTCGATTACTTCCACACCACCATCGGCCATGAGTGAAATGTTGATTTCTGTGCAATATCCAGCCAGAGCTTCATCTACTGAGTTATCGACGACTTCGTAGACCAAATGGTGCAGGCCGCGCTCTCCAGTGGATCCGATGTACATTCCGGGGCGTTTTCGAACCGCTTCTAAACCCTCTAAGACTGTAATAGCGCTGGCGTTATAGGAGTTATCTGACACAACACTCCTAACTTAAAAAATTGCCCAAGGGCCCGCTGGGGCTTATTGGAGGGAGATTCCCGTCTACAAGTGTTTATCCTATCTGGAAAGAGAGTAGAGGGATACCCGATAAAGGGGCTCTGTGTGGGTATAGCCGAACGATGAGCCGTATCTTGAGGGTTCCTATTAGCCGTATGTGTCTCTGGGGCCTCGAGCATTGCGGATGCTGCGTACCCCTTTTTTCCATGTTGGGCCTGTTGGGCCGATAAAAATCAACTTTATGACCGTTGCACCTGATGGGTTGTTTTGGATAGTCGTTAGTAACTCTGTCGCTACTAACCCTAACTGTGTGGCCCAAGCCGTAGAGGAGGTTTGAATCGTTAACACTCCATCAGATATTGAAATAGGTGTTGTGTGTTGGGCTATTTCCGGGCCGACAATTTGTTCCCATGTAATAAATAGATTTCCCTCTGCTAGCCCACTATTCCATTCTCGTTCAGATATTAAATTATCTAGGACCCCTCCAATTAACTCGGGATCTCCTGGTTGTCCACTGCGTTGAGTTGGTGCAGGTTTATTAATTTTTCTAATAACACCTGTTTTAAATGTTTTAAAAAGGTCTAGAGCTAAATCTTTTTTTTCCATTAACTCACGCCTTTCTTTACAGACCCAGGGCTAACATAAAACTTTTGCGTGAGTAGGTTTGTGGGGATATCGCTTTCTACTGCTGCTGTAATGATTGTTTGTTCTGCTGTTTGTGTAGCAGACATTAATTGAAGTCTTCGTGAAGTATCAAGTTCTGCGAAAACATCATCTAAAATCAAAATGGGTTCAGATCCCTCGTCTTTAAGTAAGTTAAAAGAACCGATTTTTAATGATATCGCCATTGACCAAGACTCTCCGTGGCTCGCATAACCTTTAGCGGGAAAATCTCCTAGTTGTAAATGTAAGTCATCTCTGTGTGGACCAACCAATGAAACTCCTCTTTCAATTTCTTGGTATGCAACCTCTTCTAAACGTTGACTTAAAACTGAGATATTGTGATCGGCATTGTTTGATACGCCATCAGTGCTGCATTTATATGCGATAGATGCCGGTTTAACTTCGTTGAGATTCATATAGTTACTAGAAACCCAAGGGTTTAGCGCTTCAACAAGTGAGACGCGTTCAGCGGTTAATTGAGCTCCAAAAGTAATTAGTTGTACATTCCATGGAACTAGTGCATTTGAAGCGGCCCGAGTTTTTAATAGAACATTGCGTTGTTTAACAACCCTTTCATAATCGGCGATTAAGCCAGCTATGCGGGGTGCTCGCGTGATTAATAAACGGTCCATAAAATCTCGTCTTAGTCCTGGTTCGCCCCTCACTAGATCTAAATCTTCGGGGGAAAAATAGATTGTTTGGCAGGCCCCTAATATTTCACGTTGACTTCGTGTTGGGTTTCCATTGAGTCGGGCTCGATTTGCTTTATTTAAATTTATTTCTAAATCAATTTGTAAGGTGCGGTTATCGCGTTCTACTTCTGCGCGAATAATCGCTTGTTGAGCGCCCAAACTAATCAATGGGGCGTTATTTGAGACTCGGTGTGATGATAAAAAAGAGAGATAGATTAAAGATTCAGCAATGTTTGTTTTCCCTGAGCCGTTATCACCAATAAAAGTTGTAACCCCGGGAAGAAGCTCTAACTCTAAAGAAGAATAGGAGCGGAAGTTGGTTAGTGCCAACTTATTGATGCGCATGTTGAAACTCTTGTTATTAAGAGGCGTAACGCATTGGCATTAATAAATAACGGTAATTTTCTACAAGGGTTCCGTCTTTGTCGTTTTTACCCATTAATATTGCCGGTTTATTTGGACCTGTGAATGAGATTTGCACAAACTTGGTTCCCACTGCAATTAAACCGTCAGCCAAGAAAGTGGGATTAAAGGCGATAGCAATCGCTTCACCAGTTAATAAGATCTCAATCGCTTCTGTTGCTTGGGCTTCCTCACCTGCGCCAGCCTCTAAAGAAAGAGAGTTGTTATTAAAGTCGAGGCGTAAAGGAACTGTCTTGTCGGTTACTAACGCAACTCGCTTAACAGAGTCTAAAAGTGTTGCCACTTCAATAAGTGCAGTGGTTGTTACTTCTTGTGGGAGTAAGTGTTTAAAAGGTGGAAAGGTTCCATCAAGCATTCTGGAAGTCATTGTTTTTCCATCGCTTGCAAACCCAGCTAAACGATCATTGTTTAGTGTTGGTGCAAATGAAAGTGAAACATTCTTTGTTCCAGTTAACGACTTAGCAGCATCAGCAATTGTGCGTGCTCGAAGTAATGCTGTTGTTGAAAAATTTGGGGTGGTTGGCTCCCATTGAATTTCTCTAACGGCTAAACGGTATCTATCTGTTGCCGCTAACGTGACTGACTCTTCATTTATTTCTACATGTACACCAGTTAGTGTTGGTAGAGAATCATCGCGCCCTGCTGCAACAGCAACTTGGGCTACTGCCGCTGCAAAAACATCGCTTGCAATAACTCCGGTTGTATCTGGAAGCTCTGGAAGTTTTGGATATTCATCAACAGATAAGGTTGGAAGTGTAAATTTCGCATTTCCGCTTGTGACTAAAACGCGAGTTCCATCAAGTGTGAAGGTGATTGGTTTATTAGGTAGCGATCTTGATATCTCAGCTAATAATCTGCCTGGAACCAATACAACCCCAGGCTCTTTTATTTCCGCTTGAAAGTGAGCTTTGCTTGCGGTTTCTAAATCCGATGCGGATAAATAAATTTGGTCGCTGGTTGCATCTATAACAATCCCTAAGAGCTCGGTTTTAATTGGTCTAGTGGAGAGGCTTCTAGAAACCCAATTAACACCCTCAACTAGAGATGATTGCTCGACTGTAACTTTCATGTTGCCCCCAAATATAGTGAAAGGTTCGTTTTAAATGTAGGTCTATATATATAAAGGTAGTCGTAGTAGCCAGAGAGTTTTTG
>CANKCT010000124.1 GCA_947480465.1 Actinomycetota bacterium | reverse complement strand
TCTACAAGCTGCCGATTACGATGTTAAAAAGGCAGAAACAGGAATTATCTATATCGATGAAATCGATAAAGTTGCACGCAAGTCTGAGAATCCATCCATTACTCGTGATGTATCAGGTGAGGGCGTTCAGCAAGCGTTATTGAAAATTCTTGAAGGAACAGTTGCATCGGTTCCACCACAAGGTGGTCGTAAGCATCCGCACCAAGAGTTCATCCAGATTGATACGACAAATGTTTTGTTTATTGTTGGTGGAGCATTTGCCGGTCTAGAAAAGATCATCGAATCTCGCAGCGGTAAAGCCGGCGTGGGCTTCAATGCAACCTTGCAGGATGCTTCTGAAAAAAACCGTAAAGATATTTTTGCTGATGTCATGCCTGAAGATTTATTGAAATTTGGAATGATTCCTGAATTCATTGGCAGACTTCCAGTCCTCACGAGTGTGGAAAATCTCGATAAGCCAGCACTGATGCAGATTCTGACTGAGCCAAAAAATGCGCTCGTTAAGCAGTATCAGCGCCTTTTCGATTTAGATCAAGTTGAACTCGAATTCTCAGTAGAGGCTCTTGATGCGATTGCAGATTTGGCACTCTTGCGCGGCACTGGTGCTCGTGGGCTCCGTGCAATTATGGAATCCGTCCTGCTCTCTGTGATGTATGACGTTCCAAGTCGTAGCGATATCGCAAAGGTACTAGTTACCAAAGATTGCATTGAAACAGGTGCTCAACCTGAATTCATCCTTCACACTGGCGATATCCCAAAGCGTTCACGGGCCCAAAAGGGTCAAGAAGAGAAGAGCGCATAATCTAGACTGCTCCCTATGTCCCGCGAGCTAGCTTCGAATTTTTCTCCAGCTGATATTGAATCAGCCCTTTATGAAAAATGGGTCGCGGCTGGATATTTCACAGCAGATTCAACTTCGTCAAAGCCTCCTTTCACAATTGTTATTCCGCCACCAAATGTCACTGGTTCACTTCACATTGGACACGCGTTAGATCACACGCTGCAAGACACGCTCACGCGAATGAAGCGGATGAAAGGTTTTGAAGCGCTGTGGTTGCCAGGAATGGATCACGCTGGAATCGCTACTCAAAACGTTGTTGAAAAACAGTTGGCTGCGCAGGGATTAACTCGACATGATTTAGGTCGAGAGGATTTTATTAAGAAAGTTTGGGAGTGGAAAACAGAATCAGGCGGTTTGATTTTAGATCAGATGCGACGCTTAGGCGACAGTGTCGATTGGTCTCGAGAAGCTTTTACAATGGATGCTGGTCTTTCAACTGCAGTCTTGACTATTTTCAAAAAGCTTTACGATCAAGGTCTTATCTACCGTGCAGAGCGAATCATTAATTGGTGTCCCCGATGTTTAACAGCTTTATCTGACATAGAAGTCGAACACCAAGATGATGCTGGAGAATTTGTGCAAGTCCGTTATGGTGACGATGACATTCAAATTACAGTAGCAACTACGCGTGCTGAAACAATGTTGGGGGATGGCGCAGTTGCGGTACATCCTGATGATGCTAGATACAAACACTTAATCGGCAAGCAAGTTCTATTGCCTTTAGCTAATCGATATATCCCAATCATTGCTGATGAGCTTGTTGAAATGGATTTTGGTACAGGTGCGGTAAAGGTCACTGCAGCCCATGATCCCAATGACTTTGAGATGGCCGTGCGTCACAACATCCCATTTGTTGTGATTATGAACGAACATGGCGTGATGGATGGATCTGGCACACGCTTTGATGGCATGGATCGATTTGAAGCCCGTAAAGCTGTTGTTGAAGCGCTTCGCGCAGAAGGTCGAATCATGGATGAAAAACGTCCATATGTTCATGCCGTTGGACACTGCTCTCGCTGCGATACCACTGTTGAGCCACGATTATCAAAGCAATGGTTTGTCAAAGTTGCACCACTTGCAAAAGCAGCAGGAGATGCAGTTCGTGACGGTCGCGTAAAGATTGAGCCAGAAGAATTAGCTCCACGTTATTTTGACTGGATCGACAACATGCATGACTGGTGTATTTCTCGTCAGTTATGGTGGGGACATCGCATCCCAGTTTGGTACGGGCCAGCCGGCGAGGTTGTGGTTTTAGGCCCCGATGAGATTGCACCTGCTGGATATACGCAGGACCCAGATGTTTTAGATACTTGGTTTTCATCTGCCTTGTGGCCATTTTCAACATTAGGTTGGCCAGCCTCGTCAGAGGATTTAAAGAAGTTCTATCCCACATCAGTTTTAGTCACTGGATACGACATCTTGTTCTTCTGGGTTGCTCGAATGATGATGTTCGGATTATTTGCAATGGATGGTGTTCAGCCCTTTAATACAATTGCACTTCATGGATTAGTACGCGATCAATTTGGTAAAAAGATGTCAAAGTCTAAAGGTAATACCGTTGATCCAATTGAATTCATGGATAAATATGGTGCTGATGCTTTGCGCTTTACATTGGCTCGTGGTGCTAATCCTGGGAAAGACCAAGCACTGGCAGAAGATTGGATCGGCGGTTCACGCAATTTTGCGACAAAGCTCTGGAATGCAACTCGTTTTGCAATGATGAATGGTGCAACTATTGAAGGTGATTTACCACCTATTGATTCGTTGAATGCGATAGACAAGTGGATTTTGAGTCGACTTTCAGAAACGATTGCTGAAGTTGATGTTCTTTTAGAGCAGTATGAGTTTGCGCGTGCATGTGAGCTTATGTATCACTTTGCTTGGGATGACTTGTGTGATTGGTATTTAGAGTTATCAAAAGAGAGCTTTGCTTCTGGAGATTCAGCGTCATCAAAGCGAGTACTCGGTTTTGTTCTCGATCAACTATTTCGTTTAATGCACCCTGTTATGCCGTTCATCACTGAAACTATGTGGACATCACTAACCGGGGGAGAGTCACTAGTTATTGCACAGTGGCCAGTAGCCCAAGCGGATCACGTGGATAAAAAGGCCGAAAAGCTGATTGTTGAGCTCCAAGAGATTATTACTGATGTTCGTAGATTTAGAAATGATCAAGGCATAAAGACTTCTCAGAAAATTCCTGCACGGTTTGTTGCACCGGCACATATCAGTGAATATTCAGGTGCAATGGCATTCGTTTTACGCCTACAACTGGGAGAAATTACACCGAGTGCACAATGCGAAATTGGCAATGTAAAAGTTGAATTTGATTTAACGGGCTCTATAGATGTAGTAGCAGAACGTGCGCGACTTGAAAAAGATTTAGCAAGTGCCCAAAAAGATAAAGCAACCGCTGAGGTCAAGTTAAATAATCAAGGATTTATGGCAAAAGCCCCAGAGG
>CANKCT010000123.1 GCA_947480465.1 Actinomycetota bacterium | reverse complement strand
CCCGGATTAAACTTTCTTCCACCACTTACTGCCACATTCGCACTCCGCTTTCTAATGTCTGCAATCTTGACAATTGCATCCTCTATTTCGGTGGCGGTGCGAATAATCCCAACTAAATTATGGGTCACTTCTTGTAACTCGGCGTGAAGTGAATATGAGTTTTCTCCACCATCGCGATCAAATGGGGCTTGAATTTTTGCAGCCGCCGCTTTGATTGCGCCATCACTTACTGGGTTCTTGCCGTTGCTCTTGCAATATTGTGCAGCCCCGATTCCAGCTCTTCTGCCAAAGACCAAAAGATCTGTCAGTGAGTTTCCGCCGAGGCGGTTTGAGCCGTGCATTCCGCCAGCAACTTCACCGGCGGCAAATAATCCAGGGACTCCGACTGCCGCCGCGGTATCTGGATCTACCTCTACCCCGCCCATTACATAGTGACATGTTGGTCCAACTTCCATTGGCTCCTTTGTAATGTCAACACCGGCAAGCTCATAGAACTGGTGCCACATTGATGGCAAGCGCTTTTTAATTACTTCTGCCGATAAACGCTTTGAAACATCTAGGAATACACCACCATGCTCAGTGCCACGGCCAGCTTTAACTTCACTATTGATTGCGCGAGCAACTTCATCACGTGGCAATAGTTCGGGTGGGCGACGGTTGTTATCTTGATCTGTATACCAACGATCTGCTTCAGCTTCATTGTCAGCATAAATACTTTTAAATACATCTGGAATGTACTTGAACATAAATCTTTCGCCAGCGCTATTTGTTAAAACTCCACCTTCACCACGAACTGATTCTGTTACTAAAATTCCACGCACCGATGGTGGCCATACCATTCCAGTTGGGTGGAACTGTAAGAACTCCATGTCAACTAAGTTTGCGCCAGCCTTAAGAGCAAGCGCGTGACCATCTCCTGTACCTTCCCAAGAGTTAGATGTAATTTTAAAAGTTTTGCCTACGCCGCCGGTGGCAATAATAACTGTTGGTGCCTCGAATAGAACTTCAGCACCTGTTTCGCGCCAATACCCGTAAGCTCCTGAAACTTTTCCATTCTCTTTTAAAATATCTGTGATTGTTAATTCAGCAAAGACCTTGATGTTGCTCTCCATCGAGCCATACTGTTGACCATCTTTTTGTTGCAGTGCAACAATTTTTTGCTGCATGGTGCGAATGAGTTCTAAGCCAGTGCGGTCACCAACATGTGCAAGACGTGGATATTCATGACCACCAAAGTTGCGCTGTGAAATTTTTCCTTCTTTCGTGCGATCAAAGAGCGCGCCCCAGGTTTCTAACTCCCAAATTCGTTCTGGCGCTTCTTTGGCATGAAGCTCTGCCATTCGGTAGTGATTAAGAAATTTGCCACCGCGCATTGTGTCGCGGAAGTGAACCATCCAATTGTCATTGTCGTTGACATTTCCCATTGACGCGGCGGCCCCGCCCTCAGCCATAACTGTATGGGCCTTGCCAAATAAGGATTTACAGATGATTGCAACGCGTAACCCAGCTTCGCGAGCTTCTACTGCAGCACGTAAGCCTGCTCCGCCTGCACCAATTACAAGGACGTCATATGAGTGACGCTCTAAATCTGTCATTTTCAAATTCCTTTAGAAGAAGTAGAAGTTAGTGATTGCACCTGATGCAACCGCGCGGACGTAAATATCGGCACCTGCCACTCCAAAGAGTGAGATCCAAGCAAATGTTGGGTGCTTGTGATTGAGCACAGAGACAATAGTCCAGGCTTTGTAACGCACTGGATGTTTAGAGAAATGCTTGAGACGTCCACCGAGTGTATGGCGGCATGTGTGGCATGAGAGTGAATAAAGCCACAACATGGTTGTTGAGAATAAGAACACAAGAGTTCCCACGCTCATGTGACCCCATTGCTTTTCTTCATTTCTAAATGCCAGGATCACGTCCCACGTCAAAATAACGTTGAAAATTAATCCGGCGTAGAAAAACCAACGATGACTATTTTGTAAAATAAGTGGTGCACGAGTTTCACCTGTGTATTTCGTGTGAGGTTCGGCAACTGCACATGCAGGAGGAGACATCCAAAAGGCGCGGTAGTACGCCTTTCGGTAGTAATAACATGTCATTCGAAAACCGAGTGGGAATATCAAGATAAATAGTGCTGGTGAAATTCCAATTCCGAAGTACTGATTATTAAAAGGTTGTCCAAAAAAAGCAAGCGCACTACCTGGTTCACACGAAGTAGATAAACATGGTGAATAAAATGGAGAAATCAATGGTTCTGTAAAATAGTATTTGTTTTCAAACGCGCGAAAAGTTGCGTAAATTACAAAAGAGAAAAGAACTCCAAATGTGATAGCTGGTTGTAACCACCACTTATCCGTGCGCAATGTGCGCTCTTTAATTTTTGCTCGTGTTGGTGAGAAAACACCCGACATTGAACGCCCCCGGTTCGACTAATTTTGCTAAATCACTAAGGGATAGTGTCCTCTTACCGAGAAAAAACGGCTATAAATATCTGGGTATATGGGCTATGAACTCAGCCACATGTGAGTGAAAAATGGCGGAGGGCGTGGGATTTGAACCCACGAAACTTTCGTTTGCCGGTTTTCAAGACCGGTGCACTCGGCCGCTATGCGAGCCCTCCGTGGGAGAGGCTACCTGAATTAAGCGTTATCCAAAAATCGGCAAGATTTTAGGCCGGTAGTTCCAATAGTTCTTCAATAACTATTGCCACACCATCGGCTGCATGAGGGCCTGCAATTCCAGTGGCGTGTTTGTGTCCATCTGGATGTCCATCGGCCATAGCAAATGAACGCCCACACCATTGAAGCATTGAGAAATCATTGGGATTATCGCCGAATGAAATGCAATCACCTGCATCGATATTTAATCGCCCCGCAACCTTTGCCAATGTTTGACCTTTAGAGATTCCAAGTGCAGAGATCTCGAGGAGTGACTCGTTTGCATTTGAATGAGTCACGGTTACCAAACCATCAAGCTCGTGTAAAGCTATTTCCAACATTTGATCAGAGGTAAGTTCGCTTCCACTACAGCGCGCTAACATTTTAAATGCTGGACCTTTTATCGCATCTTCAATTCTTTCAATACCAATGTTATCTAAACCAATATCCCAACGCGGGATATAACTTTTTTCCCGATGGTAGTAATCATGTGATTCGATTGCAAAGGAAATTTGTGGAATCGCTGTCCGCATGCGTTGAGCAACCTCGTGTTGATCTTCTTTGGTAATCATCCACTCTTCAGTGACAGTACTTGTTTTTAGGTTATAAAGCATCGCTCCATTACCGCAAATAGCTTCACCAAAATTAAAGGT
>CANKCT010000122.1 GCA_947480465.1 Actinomycetota bacterium | reverse complement strand
GAATTCTTTTTTAGGTAATCGCGAAGACCCACCACAAGTGCTTGCCATATTTCTGCCTCATCACTTAACTCATGTGAAATAGCACCAGGGATTTCCGCCATAGGATCAGATTGCGTTGACGCAATGACGACATCAGGTTGCGATGTACCAACTTCACATTCAATATCCACCATCATCACGACATCATCAAACTGCGGAGCACGTGCAACAAGTACGCCAGATTTATCGACAACAATTGTGTCGCCGTCAAAAACTAAGTCATCTTGCCCGCCGGTCATATTGACGTAAGCAAGTGGTGCGCCGACTTCCTTGGCCCTCATTTGAACCAGCGCTAAACGCACATCATCTTTGTTACGCTCATATGGCGAACCATTTGGGACAACAAGCAATCCTGGAGTACGTGCGGCTACATCCAATAGTGAGTGCCAAATATCCTCACAAATTGCTACAGCTACATCTACTCCGTGGATGCGTACAACTAAACTGGAAGATCCGGCAGTAAAGTTTCTAAACTCATCAAAAACCCCATAGTTGGGAAGGTTGCGTTTAACGTAGCGGGCCTTGACTTCGCCCTGAAAAATCACAGCGACAGCATTTTGTGGCGCACCATCCGGAGAAGTATCTAAATATCCTACAAAGGCAACCATGTCTGCTGAAATCTCTGCAGCTATTTTGCTAATCATCTCTTTGCTTGCAGCTTGAAAAGAAGGCCTGAGAGCTAAATCTTCTACTGGATATCCAGTAAGAATCATTTCGGGAAAAACAATGACATGTGCCGCAGATTTCTTTGCTTCCTCAACGCTCGCCGATATGAGTCTGGCATTGCCCAAAAGATCTCCCACGGTTGGATTGACCTGGGCTAGCGCGACTCGCAGCTTCATATTTCAAGCCTAACAGGGGTACCCTTATCCATGTACCCGGGGACTTGTGCTTACAAGCTTCGAGGAGAGGACAACACATGGAAGCCTTATATGGCGGTGCGCAGCACAGACGCGTCACGATTTTAGATTTATTGGCAGCGAAAAAACGTGCTGAAAAATGGGTGATGTTGACCTCTTACGAGCAGATGACTGCAGAGATTTTTGATGAGGCTGGGATACCAGTTTTGCTGGTGGGTGATAGCGCAGGAAATAATTTTCTTGGGTTAGAAAATACAATTCCGGTAACCGTTGATGAATTGATTCCCTTGACTCGAGCGGTAGTTCGAGCCACTAGACAAGCGCTAGTTTTTGCCGACTTGCCATTTGGATCGTACGAGTCATCGCCTGAGCAAGCTCTTGCCACAAGTACTCGATTCTTCAAAGAGGCCGGTGCAATGGGCGTGAAACTTGAAGGCGCTCATATTGAAACTATTGCAAAGCTAACTTCTTCCGGAATTCCGGTAATGGGCCACCTTGGCCTCACCCCACAGGCACTTCATCAACTTGGTGGATATAGAGTCCAAGGGCGAACCGATGGTGACGCGATCTTAGAAGCTGCTCTGGCAATTGAAAAAGCTGGTGCCTGCTCAATTGTCCTTGAGCTCATGTCGGCAGAGCTTGCGGGAAGAATTACTTCAGCATTAACAATTCCAACTATCGGAATCGGTGCTGGCGTTAACTGCGATGCTCAAGTACTTGTCTGGACCGATTTAATGGGCATCACGAAAAACCCACCTAAACTCGCAAAGGCCTATCGAAATCTGCGCAGTGAAATGCTGGCGGCAGCGACTGAATTTGCCACGGATGTTAAGTCTGGCAGTTTTCCAGGCCCGCAACAGACATTCAATTAAACTCTTTCCTATGGCAAGTATTGCGATAGACATATCCCCCCTTAAAAATTCTAGGGATTTTCGCAATCTTTGGGCCTCCGGGCTCATCACATACTTCGGTTCGATGATCACCTATGTTGCGGTTCCATTTCAGATTAAAGAGATGACCCATTCCTATATTGCAGTGGGTATAAGTGGACTGGTCGAAATTTTGCCTTTGATTATCTTTGGGCTTTACGGTGGAGTTTTAGCCGACGCCGTTGACCGCAAGAAAATGGTCTGGGCAACAGAGGCTGCCTCCTTAATTTTGACGTCAATCCTTTTGATTAACGCCCTATTGCCCGAACCCCATCTGATTTTAATTTACGTAGTATCTGGATTATTTGCGGCAGTAAACGGACTTCAACGACCAAGTGCCGACGCCGCACTTCCACGATTAGTCGAACATAAAGACCTACCCGCAGCCAGCGCCCTCATGAGTCTGCGCTGGCAATTAGGTGTAATCATCGGCCCAACAATTGGTGGCATCATTATTTCGACATTTTCAATTCCTATTGGTTATGCCGCCGATGTATTTACATTTGTAGTTTCACTCATTTTTCTTTCACGAGTACGCTCGATTCCAGCATCAAAAGATGCGCAAAAGCCATCTCTGACAGGCTTAATTGAGGGTATTCGATATGCATTTGGGCGACAGGATTTACTGGGTACTTATCTTGTTGATTTAGCTGCAATGTTTTTTGCAATGCCAACGGCTCTTATTCCATTTTGGGCAGATCAACTCGGTACACCGTGGGCGCTCGGTTTGATGTATGCCGCCGGAACATTTGGTTCGGTAATTATTACCCTGACCTCTGGCTGGACAAGAAACTATTCCCGGCATGGTCGAGCAATTATGTGGGCGGCCATGGGTTGGGGTACTGCTATCGCCTTGGCCGGAGTCTGGAATTCGCTCATTCTCGTTCTTCTGTTTTTAACTCTTGCCGGTGCATCCGACATGGTCAGTGCCCTCTTTAGGTCAACGATGTGGAACCAGACCATCCCCGATAATTATCGAGGTCGGCTTGCCGGTATAGAACTTCTTTCATATTCCATTGGACCCTTAGCAGGACAGATGCGCGCAGCCTCGATGGCAGCGATTACTAGCCTGTCTTTCTCGGTAACTTCTGGGGGAATAACCTGCGTAATAGTTGTAGCCCTACTGGCCAGTTTTATGCCTAAATTTCGACGTTTTGACGCAAAAACTAATGAATTTGCCCTCGAAAAACTTCGTGAAAATGAATTACGCGACAAAAAATAATTAAATTTTCTGTCTATTCCCCATCAATGCATAAAAAAATAAAAAAAGAATTTGCGACACGCACTAAATTATTTTCCTCTCAATGTGGCATTTTTTGCTAATTAGTGTCACGCTTATCCATGAAAAGGTTTGGGTGACGGATCCGAACCATTCCGATAGGAGAACCACGTGGCCGCAGCAAAGAAAGCAGCACCAAAGAAGCGCAAGAAGGCAGCAGCTCCAGCAGCTGCTCCAAAGAAGCGCAAGAAGGCAGCTGCTAAG
>CANKCT010000121.1 GCA_947480465.1 Actinomycetota bacterium | reverse complement strand
GTTGGGGGCACGTCAAGTCGGTCTTTGATTTTGCCATTTATCTGTACGACTGCCGTAATGGCATCGGCAACTAAGAGTTTCTCATCTATCACTGGCCACCCGGCAAGTGCTACAGACGGTTGGTGACCCAAGCGCTCCCACATTTCTTCAGCGGTAAACGGTGCAACTAAAGACAACATAATTGCAATTGCTTCTACCGCTTCGCGCACCGCAGGATCTGCTGGCCCACATCCTGAGTCAATTGCTTTTCGCGTTGCATTTACAAGTTCCATCACGCGTGCAACCGCAACGTTGAAACGAAAAGATTCAACGGCAAAATCAGCGTCATGGAGAGCTTTATGGGTTGCTTTGCGAAGTGAAATTTCCCCACCAGAGAAATCAACGCCTGGTGCACTTGTTACATCCCCAGAAAGTCTCCAAGCTCGAGATAAAAATTTAACTGAACCTGATGGTGAAACATCGGCCCAATCAACATCATCTTCTGGTGGGCCAGCAAAAACCATTGAAAGGCGAATAGCATCAACGCCATGGTGTTCTAATTCATCAGATAATCGAACTAAGTTACCTCTGCTCTTAGACATTGCCGAACCATCCATTACAACCATTCCTTGGTTAAGAAGTCGCGTAAACGGTTCATTAAAATCAAGCATTCCCATATCGTTGAGTACTTTAGTAAAGAATCGACTGTATAAAAGATGCAAAATGGCGTGTGTCACACCACCAACATATTGATCTACCGGTAGCCAGGTATCAATATCTTTCTTAGCAAAAGGCTCAGCGTGATTTGTAGAAGATGGGTAACGCAAGTAATACCAAGATGAATCTACGAACGTATCCATCGTGTCAGTATCACGGGTTGCAACACCATTGCACTGAGGACATTTAACATTTATCCAATCAGTTGCGGCACCTAATGGTGAAGTTCCCTTAGGTTTTAAATCTAACCCTTCAGCGCTCGGCAAAAGCAGTGGAAGTTGCTCTGCAGGCACAGGAACTTCGCCACATTTTTCACAGTGAATAATTGGAATTGGTGTACCCCAATAACGTTGGCGCGAAACTAACCAATCACGTAAGCGATAGTTTCGAGATGAATTTCCCTTACCATCTGCCTCAAGTTGCGCTGTAATCGCGGCAATTGCATCGGCTTTATTGAGCCCATTAAGTGCGCCAGAGTTAACTAGTACTCCATCACCACCAGTTGCGATACCTGTTTGGTTGGGATCTTCTTCGCCAGTCTCAACAACTACCACGACTGGCAAATTCATCGCGCGTGCAAAATCTAAGTCACGCTGATCGTGGGCTGGAACTGCCATGATCGCGCCGGTTCCATAATCTGCTAAAACATAATCACTAGCCCAGATGGGAAGTTTCGCTCCATTAACTGGATTGATTGCAAAACGATTGAGGAATACGCCAGTCTTAGGGCGATCAGTTGCTAGTCGATCGATATCGCTGTCGGCTTTAATTTTCTCTAGATAATTTGCAAACTCGGTTTCAATCTCAGACCCATCTGCAAGTTCAGCGGCAAGTTCACTGTCGGCAGCAACGACCATAAAAGTTGCACCAAATAATGTGTCAGGACGCGTAGTGTAAACCGTGATTGGTTCTGTGCGACCTTCTATTGCAAAAGAGACATTTGCACCACTAGAACGGCCAATCCAATTGCGTTGCATCATTAAGACTTTTTCAGGCCATTTACCCTCTAGTTGCGCCATATCATCGAGCAAGCGGTCGGCATAGTCGGTAATTTTGAAATACCACTGATTCAATTTCTTCTTTGTAACTGCGGTATCGCAACGTTCGCATAATCCAGCAACTACCTGTTCGTTAGCTAAAACTGTTTGGCAACTCGGACACCAGTTAACGGCTGAATCTTTGCGGTAGGCAAGACCTCGTTCGTGTAATTGTAAGAAAAGCCATTGGTTCCATTTGTAATATTCAGGATCGCATGTGTTAAATACTCGGTCCCAATCGAACGAGCAAGCAAAACGTCGCATCGAAGCTTTTTGTACTGCGATATTTTCATATGTCCAAATTTTTGGATCTTCGTTGCGTTTAATTGCGGCATTTTCAGCAGGTAAACCAAATGCATCCCAACCAATGGGGTGCATAACGTTGAAGCCTTTTTGAATCCAATAGCGAGCAATTACATCGCCAAGTGCATATGCCTCGGCATGACCCATGTGCAAATCACCCGACGGATAAGGAAACATATCCAAAACATATTTTTTAGGGCGGGTGTCATCTTCGCGACCCGATTTAAATGGTTGAATACGATCCCAAACTGGCAGCCATTTTTCTTGCACGTAGGCGAAGTCATATGCCGCGTGCGACTCGTTTGTGCTGTCGGTATTCATACGTGGAGCTGAGGGGATTTGAACCCCTGACCCCCTGCATGCCATGCAGGTGCGCTACCAGCTGCGCTACAGCCCCAATTACTCGGGAAGAGGGCAACCTTACCGCATGATTTACGGAGTAGTCGCGCCACTTTCTTCACCATAGACAGGCTCTGGAATAGACCCAGCATTATGTTCAATCAAATTCCATTGGCGGGGATTGCGTTCAAGAATTGACCACGAAGCATTTGAAAGTCCACCAATTACACCCCAATGCGAAAGTGGAAGTTGCAGAAGCTGTCCGAGAATACATCGTGCGGTTCCACCATGTGTTGCAACAACTAATAGCTGATCACTTTTTCCTTCGAGGACTTCGTTAATTACTCCGACTGCACGAGCCGCAACTTCACTGCGCTTTTCTCCGGTTGTGCCCGCTGGATTATCGTCGCCATCAATCCAACGAATAAAGTTTTGAAAATCTTCTGCGCGATTTTCTGCGCCAGTTTTTCCTTCCCATAATCCACCATTTGTTTCACGCAAATTTTGGTACGGGGTGACAGATAATCCCACTAAATCTGCAAGTGCTTGCGCAGTTTCGCGGGCACGACCTAAGTCGCTAGAGATAATCAATGTAGGATTCATCCCAGCTAAAATTTTTGCAGCGTGCTGGGCTTGATAACGACCCACATCATTTAAGGGAATATCTGAGTGACCTTGGAATCTATTGACCATGTTCCAATCAGTTTGACCATGACGCCATAAAAGTACGCGATTACCTGCCATTGATTGCAGCGTCCTTCACGGCTTGTAAATCAATTGTTGGACAGTCATTCCATAAGCGATCAAGCATGTAGTACTTTCGAAGTTCAGTACTCTGAATATGGACAACCAAATCTGAGTAATCAAGCAGAATCCATTCTGCGCCTTTTTCGCGACGTGCAGGTTTTTCACCAATCGCAATAAGTGCACGCTCGACCTCATCAGCTATCGCATCAACTTGAG
>CANKCT010000120.1 GCA_947480465.1 Actinomycetota bacterium | reverse complement strand
TGTTCAACATCTTTCTCAGTACGGTACGAAAACTATTGCTGGAATTTTTGGTCCCCGAAATGTTGATACTGCCCAACGACGGAAAAAAGGTTTTGAGAATGCTGCTGAGAAATTTGGCCTGAAGCATCAAAGTATTGAAGTGTCGTCGTGGGGTATGGAAGATGGTAGGAGAGTAGGAGTTGAGCTCTTAAGCAAAAAAATATTGCCAGATGCTGTATTTGCTTCAACAATTATGATGGGAATTGGCTTCTTAAGAGCTGCTCACGAGATGTCGATCAAAATTCCAGAGGATTTAAGAGTAGTCGCACTCCACGATAGTTCGATTGCTAACTATTTAACCCCATCGCTGTCAACCGTTAATCTTCCAAGCACTGCTATGGGAGCTCAGGCCGTCGACTTACTAGTTAGCATGATGAACGGGGGTTCACCACGAAACATGGTGGTGAGTGACCTCCCAACCCTGACTATTCGTGAGTCTTCGCGCCTGGACATTGTTTAGCGGGGTTTTAGTCAATCGGTTGACTAAATTTACCCTTTCTAATAGCCTGAGCATCACTACTGCACAATGACACCGAAGGGGCTTGCTGGATGGCACAGATAACAAAAGCTCATCACACTGGAATATCTGTGCGCTCTTTGGAAGATTCAAAAAAGTTTTATAAAGAACTTTTAGGTTTTGAAGAAGTTTTTTCTTGGAATCCCCAAGCAGAATACATTGGCGTTCTCACCGGTTATCCCGAGGTAAATCTGAATGCAACTATTCTAAAAATGCCAGGCGTTGATGTTTTTCTCGAGCTTCTAGAGTATGGAAATGTTGATGTCAAAAGTATCGATCATGGGAATGCTAACCCTGGAATTGCCCACATTGCATTTTTTGTTGATGATGTTGATGAGTGGTACACAACGCTAACAAGCAAAGGTGTTAGAAGTGTTTCAGAACCAGTAACACCGACTATTGGTCCCAATAAAGGCGGCCGAGCGATCTACATGATTGATCCAGATGGTGTCAGGGTTGAGCTAATTCAGAGTTCGCAATCTTTCGGTGAGTACAAGGGAGAGTAAATTTATGGAATTTATGGTGCATATTAAAAATACTTTCCCCGCTGATGGAAGTAAAGAACTTCTGGCACAGCTAGTTAAGCAAGAAGGCGAAAGAGCTGCCGAGTTAGCTGCCAATGGAATAATAAAAAAACTTTGGCGAAGAGCAGGACAGAAATCAAATGTGGGTATCTGGGTAGCAGATGATGCAACACAGTTACATTCGGCTTTAGCGAGTTTACCTTTTTTCCCATGGCTGGAAGTTGAAGTTTGGCCGCTTGCTGAACATCCAAATGACCCAAAGAAATATGGAGATCTCAAATGACTGTAATGCGTACACGTCAGGCTGTCATTCAAGCATTATCAGATGAGCTTGAAAGCGACCCAACGGTTTTCTTGATGGGTGAAGACATTGGTTCGGGGGGACCATTCAAAGCCACTGAAGGTCTCATTGAAAAATTCGGAGAAGATCGCGTTATCGACACTCCAATTTCTGAGATGGCTTTCTTGGGTGCCGGCGTTGGAGCTGCGGCTATGGGCATGCGTCCAGTAGTCGAGATGATGTTCATCGAATTTATTGGCGTTGCCCTTGATCAACTCACTACACAAGGTGCCTTTTACCGATATTTATCAAGAGGCGCATATCAAGTTCCAATGACAATTCGCGCTGCTGCAGGTGCTGGAATGGGTTTTGGTTGTCAGCATTCTCAAATTCTAGATCAATGGTTTAGAGGTAATGCAGGAATTAGTTTAGTGATTCCATCAAGTCCACAGTCAATGTATGGGCTCTTGAGGAGCGCCATCAGAAGCAATGATCCAGTTGTAGTTCTTGAACACAAAGCTTTATACGGCGAACGTGGCGAAGTCATTACAGGTGAAGCTGGAATCATTCCAATTGGTCAAGCGAATGTGATTACTGAAGGTGCAGATGTAACAATCGTTGCAATCGGAAGCACTGTACTTACAGCTAAAGCAGCGATGGAATCGCAGAGCGAATGGAGTGCTGACATAATCGATCTTCAGACTTTAATTCCATGGGATAAAGCAACAGTCATGAAGAGCGTCGCCAAGACTGGGCGCCTTGTGATTGTAGAAGAGAGTTCTTACTCTGGAGGTTGGGGTAGCGAAATTTCGTCAGAGGTTGTTTCACAGTTGTGGGGAAAACTTAAAGCTCCGCCACACCGTATAACTTCTCCTGATGCACCAATTCCTTATGCGCAAGAGTTAGAAAAGCGCTACTTGCCAAGTGCTGAATATGTCACATCTCAAATTAGCGAATTACTAAAAACGGGTAAATGTCCAGCACCATGGTGGGAGGGGTTTTAAGAATGACTACATCATTATTGCGTCGCCAAGCCTTGGATACAGAGCTCGGGCGTCTTGAAAGGATGCTTGAAATACGCGCAGTTGAAGAAAGTATTCAGACTCTTTATAACGATGGACACGTGCGGGGAAGCACCCACTTGGCTAACGGCCAAGAGGCGGTTTCAGTGGGTATTGCAAGTGTTTTGCGGCCAACCGATGTTGTTACTTGCACATATCGCGGACATGCAACCGCGCTAGCTTTAGGAGTTTCGCCTGAAGGAGTGCTCGGTGAAATCTGCGGAAGAGTAATCGGTTGCTCTGGTGGCCTAGGTGGATCAATGCACCTTATGGATGCAAGTGTTGGACTTATGCCTACGTTTGCCATTGTTGGTGCAGGTTTACCTGTAGCAGCTGGCGTGGCATTAGCAGCCAAATTGAAAAAGAATGACTCTGTTGCACTGACTATTTTTGGCGATGGCTCAACAAATATTGGAGCTTTCCATGAAACTTTAAATATGGCGAGTATTTTCAAACTTCCAATCGTATTTGTCATTGAAAATAACTTATATGGCGAATACACAAGAATTAACTTGAGTACGCCCATTAGTGATCTAGCAGACCGTGCAGATTCTTACGCGATGCGAAAAGAGATAGTTGACGGCCAAGATATCGATGCAGTCCGTACGTCGATATCAGCCGCCGTTAAGTATGCACGTGAAGGCAACGGCCCATCTCTAATTGAAGCAAAAACATATCGCTATAGCGGTCATTCACGTTCAGATCCAGCGACTTACCGTTTACCTGGCGAACTTGATGAGTGGAAGAAACGTGATCCATTAGATATTGCTGCAGCAAAGCTTGTTTCAAGCGGAACAATAACTAGCCAGGATTTGGAAAAATTGAAATCTGAGATTGATGCCCGTGTTGCAAAAGCTATTGAGACAGTACTTGCCAGCGATGGTCCCTCACTAGATGCACTACTGCAACACGTGAGTGCGAGTG
>CANKCT010000119.1 GCA_947480465.1 Actinomycetota bacterium | reverse complement strand
CTTTGCCTATGACATGGCAGCCGAAGGCCAGGAACTGCAAGCTCATATTTGGTCTTCTCTTGAGCGCCAGAGCGAATAATTGATTTCATTAAGTATTGGTGAAGTTCTTGCCGAATTGATTAGAAACGATGTAGTTGAATCACAAAATACTGGTCACTTTGTAGCGCTAGATTCTGACGGTTCAATTCTGCTGAGCAAAGGCGAACCAAATCAACTTATTTATCCACGTTCTTCATATAAATCAATCTTGGCAGCGGCAATGGTTCGAAACGGGTCGCCATTAGAGCCACGATTATTGGCACTTACTTGTGCATCTCATTCAGGTCTTTCGATGCATCAAAATGGTGCATTAGAGATTTTAGCTTTAGCCGGTCTTAGTGAAGATTCACTTCAAAACGTTAAGGGCAAACCTCTTGATGAAATTGCAGCTCAAGCAACTTCGCAAGCCACTCGATTAGCCATGAATTGCAGCGGAAAACACGCCGGAATGCTTGTGGCATGTGTAGCAAATGGATGGCCAACTAGCAATTATTTAGACGCAGAACATCCCTTGCAATTAGCTTTTAAGACCGAACTTGAAAATCTCTCTGGTGAGAAAATTACACATACGGCAATTGATGGTTGTGGAGCTCCACTTTTCTTGATTTCTTTAATTGGGTTAGCTCGTGCAATCAGAGCGCTGACAATTTCAACTGACTCCGTGCATCAAAAAGTTGTGCAAGCGTGCAGAGATTTTCCAGAAATGGTTGCAGGCCCAGATCGGATGTCAACAATATTTATGAAAAAATATCCAGGCTTGTTTATGAAAAGCGGCGCTGAGTCCATCATGGTTGCATCATTACCTGATGGGCGAACTTTTGCGTATAAAGTCAACGATGGAGGGGTTCGTCCACGATTGGCATTATCTGTAGCAGGATTAAAACTCCTTGGAATAGCCGTAGATGATGAGTTAGAAAAAACCTATGGTGGCGACCAAATTGTCGGCTCCATTCGCGCAACCTTCTAACAAGTCGTACCCTTAAGGAATGAACGGCCGCATTGCAACCCTTATGGTGCATACATCACCACTGGATCAACCAGGAATCGGTGACGCTGGGGGAATGAACATTTATGTTCTCGAATCAGCCCAGCGCATGGCTGCTATGGGTGTTGAAGTAGATATCTTCACTCGTCGTACTGATAGTGAATCACCAGACTTAATTGAAATCTCACATGGTGTCCGTGTTAGGTACTTTGATTGTGGGCATGGTCACCTTACAAAAGAGCAGTTACCAACACACATACTTGGTTTATCAAAAGAGTTTTTTAGAATAATTAAAGATGAAAAATACGATGCAATTCATTCACATTATTGGATTTCCGGAAAAGTTGCTATGCCAGCAGCGGCTCAACTAAACATTCCCCTTATTCACACCATGCACACTATGGCCCGAGTGAAAAACTTAAATCTCGCTGAAGGCGAAGTTCCCGAGCCAATGATTCGGGTACAAGGTGAAACTCAGGTTGTTGCGGCGGCTCAAGCGTTGATTGCGAATACAGATGCCGAAGCAGCTAGCCTTGTCTCTCTCTATGATGCATGCCCCGATACTGTTCATGTAGTCAGTCCTGGCGTCGATCTCTACACTTTCACGCCTGGCCAAGGTCGCAGAGCTGCCCGTGAACAGATTGGTGCTGCTACTGATGCGCTCATTGTTACTTTTGTGGGACGCATTCAACCCCACAAAGGCCCTGAAGTTTTAATCCGTGCAACTTCAGAGCTCGTAAAACACTCTCCACAAATGCGCCCAAAGTTAATCGTCAACATTATTGGTGGTGCATCTGGTGCGAATACTGAGGAAGTTGAAAGACTCAAAGAACTAGTTAGTTGGTTGGGAATTGATGATGTTGTTACTTTCGCGCCACCGGTAGCAAGAAAAGATTTAGCACAGTGGTATCGCGCAGCAGATTTAGTCTGTGTTCCTAGCTACTCCGAAAGCTTTGGTTTAGTTGCTCTGGAGGCACAAGCTTGCGGTACTCCAGTTATAGCAACTGCAGTTGGTGGATTGCGAACTGCGGTGGCCGATGGAATTTCAGGTGTTCTAGTCGATGGTCATGATCCAAAAGCTTGGTCCTCTGTAATTGCGCGGTTATTACAAGAGCCACAACGCCGTGTGCTGTTATCAATGGGTGCCATTGAGCATGCATCGCACTTTGGTTGGGATGCAACCTCACGAGGAACTTTGGATATTTATGACCAAGTGATTACTGAAAATAATGCATCCGCCAAAATAGCGGGGCAGTGATGGCAGCGATTGACCCAAGAATTATTATCGAAGAGTTTCTTGAATCCCATGATTTAGAGTATGAAAAAAAAGATTTCAATACTTTTTTAATAACTTTGCCGGGAGAGAAAAAATTACAAACGCACTGTGCACTGGTTGTTGGTGACCACTCTCTTAGTATTAACGCCTTTGTAATTCGAAAGCCCGATGACAATGAAGCTGGCGTACATGCCTGGTGCATGGCCAAGAATGCATCGTTGTATGGCATTGCTTTTGCTATTAACGAACTTCATGACATTTTTTTGGTTGGGCGTTTGCCAATATCTGCAGTGACCGACCGCGAGATAGATCGCCTAGTGGGTGCAGTTCTGCAAGCATCAGACTCATCCTTTAATCCACTCCTTGAAATCGGCTTTGCTAATGCCATACGCAGGGAATGGGCATGGCGAGTATCTCGAGGCGAATCACTCAAAAATTTAGATGCTTTCAAACATTTGGTTTAGGATGAGCGCATGAGTAACTTCGAATTAATCCTTTTGCGCCATGGTGAATCTGAGTGGAATGCCAAGAACCTTTTCACCGGCTGGGTAGATGTCAGATTGTCGGATAAGGGCGAAGCTGAAGCACGTCGAGGAGGTGCTTTATTGGCAGAGCGTGGACTACTTCCAGATCTTCTACACACATCGTTGCTGCGCCGCGCAATTCATACATCCCAGCTAGCTTTAGATGCATGTGATCGACATTGGATTCCGGTTCAGCGCACATGGCGGCTTAATGAGCGTCATTACGGGGCGTTGCAGGGCAAAGATAAGGCCCAAACACTGGCTCAATATGGCGAGGAACAGTTTGCATTATGGCGTCGATCATTTGATGTTCCACCACCACCAATCGATGACAGCGATGAATTCTCACAAAGCAACGATCCTCGGTACGCCGACATTGTCGCTCCAAAGACCGAATGCCTTAAAGATGTCATTGAGCGAATGTTGCCCTATTGGCACGAATCCATAGTTCCTGATTTAAAAAAGGGTGGCCGGGTTTTAGTGACCGCACATGGAAACTCTCTTCGTGCACTAGTCAAACACCTCGATGGGATTAGTGATGGTG
>CANKCT010000118.1 GCA_947480465.1 Actinomycetota bacterium | reverse complement strand
TCATCTGCCATTCTTAACGCGGTATCGATATCAACAACTCCAACTTGTTCACCGGTATGTCCGATTAAACGAATTTGAGGTGTTCGGATTCGATCATTAATGCGAGGTTCTGTGCTGACTGTGTGCTCCTTCGGTTTAGTAAACGCTTTGGTGTCACAGCGCTTAGCAAAAAGAAAACCGCAAGGAAAAAAGGAAGTTAATCCCTCAATCCGACGAACCAGATCGCTCAAGTGGCGAATAAGGTGGGAGCGGTAACTCCTCTTGCAGTGAGCTGTTAGGCCACTGGTCTGGGGGGAATATTACCTGAGCTCTGGCAAAGTGCGAAATCGTGGAATTAAGCGCCCATCGCGTGGAGGCCACCATCTACATGGATGATTTCTGCGGTGGTTTTGGGAAACCAGTCAGAGAGCAAGGCGACTGTGGCCTTTGCGGCTGGAACGGGATCCGTTACATCCCAAGAGAGTGGAGACCGCTCATTCCAAACTTTTTCAAACTCGTCAAAACCTGGAATTGACTTCGCGGCCATGGTGCGAATTGGCCCGGCAGCAATCAAATTCACACGGATATTTTCTGCCCCCAAGTCACGAGCGAGATAACGAGATGTCGATTCGAGTGCAGCTTTCGCAACACCCATCCAGTCATATTTTGGCCAAGCAACTTTTGCATCAAAATCTAACCCAACAACTGAACCACCACCGCTGAAAAGTGGGCGTGCTGCCATTGTTAGCGCCTTAAGTGAATAAGCCGATACATGCAATGCCGTTGCGACATCATCCCAAGAAGTATTAAGAAAATTTCCTCCTAGCGCAGTCTCTGGAGCGAAACCAATTGAATGAACAACCCCATCTAGGCCATCTGGGAAATGTTCACGTACTCGTGATTCAAGTGCATCCAAATCTTGCGTATTTGTCACATCAAGCTGCACGATAGGTGCAGGATGTGGAAGTCGCCCAGCAATACGAGTAGTTAAAGAGAGTACGCGACCGTAAGAAGAGAGAATAACTTGGGCACCTTCTTCTTGTGCAATGCGCGCAATATGAAAGGCAATCGACGCATCTGTAAGTACACCAGTTACTAAAATCTTTTTTCCTTCAAGTATTCCCATTTAATGACCCATACCTAATCCGCCATCAACTGGAATTAATGCTCCAGTTATATAGCTTGCTTGTGGTGATGCTATGAAAGCTACAACTTCTGCAATCTCTTCAGCTGAACAAAAACGACCCAGTGGTACTGATGCTGCAATTTCATTCCGACGATTTTCCCCAAGTGTCGATGTCATATCAGTTTCAACAAAACCTGGTGCGACTACATTAGATGTAATACTTCGACTTCCTAATTCACGAGCAAATGATCGGGCCATACCTAGCAAGCCAGACTTGCTCGCAGCATAATTGACTTGTCCAGCAGAGCCAGTGGTTGCAACTACTGACCCAACAAATATGAGTCGACCTCGTTTCAACTTGAGCAGCCCTTTAGTTGCACGACGAGCTACACGAAATGCCCCAACCAAATTTGCATCGATGACATCTGTAAAATCATTATCACTCATACGCAAGACAAGACCATCCTTGGTGATTCCTGCGTTTGCGACAATGACTTCTGGGATCCCCCACTGTGTTTCAATCGCAGTAAAAGCCTGGTCGACACTTTCGGTCGAAGTCACATCCATAACGACAGAGTTAAAACCATCTGGCGGAGTGCCACTCCTGTAGGTAATGACAACCTGATGACCAGCTGATTTCAGAGAATGAGCAATGGCCAAACCAATTCCTCGGTTACCGCCTGTCACTAGTGCCACTGAACTCATATGCATAAATCTACTGGCTACTGAGAGGTATTCAAAAGATGCGACGTGTTGATGCTGGCAATAGGCTTGTGGACATGGCCGCCAACGAGGATTTCTTTGATATCACGAGTGCTCCTAAAGCCTTGAGCACCGATCAGGCAGGACGGCAGAAACGATATTTCATATCAATGATGGTTCGTACCCTGTGCTTTATTTTGACAGTGCTATTGCCATCACCATTTCGGTGGTTCGCTCTTCTAGGAGCTGTGGTGTTACCTTATTTTGCAGTGGTTATTGCTAATGCCGGGCGAGAAACTTTCGCACCTGGTGCACATGTACAGAATAAGAACCCACTTTCACTAGACTGATTTCATGCAACGCGAACCATGGTCTCTCTTTAAAACTTTAATCGCATTGCTGCTAATTTTTTTATGTCTATGGGCAGCCCAGTGGCAATATCAACGTGGAGTTGATCGTCATGCTCGCAATTCAATAATTAATGAACACATCGCGTTTAGTTCAATGGCTCCCCTACAAAACGTTGCTTCTGATCCAACGAAATTTGAATGGCGAATGGTCACAACGTCAGGAAAGTTCAATCCCAATGAACAGATTCTGCTGCGCAATCGTTACTCAGAAGGTGTCTACGGTTACGAAGTCTTGACGCTTTTCACATCAATCGAAGGAAAAACCTTTTGGGTTGATCGGGGATGGGTAAAGGCAGGAAAAACAGCGACCACACCACCAGTAGTAGCCAGCGTTCCATCGGAAACTGTGGAGATTACCGGTCGCGTGCGTTTAGATTCATCGCTCCCACGGGGTTCATTTTTTGCGCTTCCAGCAAGTGGTACTGGATTGGTCGACGAGCTCAACGCCCAGTCACGGATTGGGACAGAGAACTACTATCTTGATTTAATAAGTGGATCGCACCCAAATCTGACACCAGCGGTAACTGCACAATTGCCCGAGTTAAGCGATGGACCACACATGGCATATGCCTTGCAATGGGTGTTTTTTGCGGGTCTGATTATTTACGGAAGAATATTAATTCGCCGAGCCCGTTAAATCCTGCCGGTTGTACAAATCAGCATACAAACCACCTCTGGCAACAAGTTCCTCGTGATTGCCTCGCTCGATAATAGAACCCTTTTCTAAAACTAAAATTTGATCAGCATCTCTGACCGTGCTGAGTCTGTGAGCTATAACAATGCTTGTTCGACCTTTCAGTGCACTTTCTAATGCCGCATGAACTAGCGATTCATTCTCTGAATCCAAGTGTGCAGTAGCTTCATCCAAGATGACTACTGAAGGGGACTTAAGAAGCAAACGTGCAATGGCCAGTCGTTGTTTTTCTCCACCTGAGAGCCGATGCCCACGTTCACCTACCATGGTGTCTAATCCATTTGGAAGTGATTCTATGAGTTGCCAAATTTGTGCCGCCTCGCATGCCTCTTGCATCTCTTCTGTTGTTGCATCAACTTTGGCATAGCGCAGATTTTCAGCAATGGTCTCGTGGAAGAGGTGAGCATCTTGCATCACTACACCAATAGAATCTCTTAGCGTTTCTACCTTTAGGTCACGAATATCAATTCCATCAAAAC
>CANKCT010000117.1 GCA_947480465.1 Actinomycetota bacterium | reverse complement strand
ACTTTTGGCGTCGAAGTTACTTTCGTTGATAATCCAAATAATCCTGAGGAATGGCGCAAGGCTGTTCGACCAAATACAAAAGCATTCTTTGGTGAGACGATTTCAAATCCAAATAATGACATCTTAGATATTGCAGCGGTAGCAAAGGTTGCACATGAAAGCCATGTTCCGTTAATTGTCGATAACACAGTTGCCACTCCGTATGTAATTAAGCCAATTGAGTTCGGCGCAGATGTAGTTGTTCACTCAGCAACTAAGTTCTTAGGTGGACATGGAAACGCAGTTGTTGGCGCAATTGTGGATTCAGGTAATTTTGACTATGCGTTGTACCCAGAAAAATTCACTAGTTTTAATACACCCGATCCTTCTTATCATGGCTTGGTATACGCACAAGCACTTGGAGTTGGTAGCGCATTTGGTGCAAACCTGGCTTATATCTTTAAGATTCGTTTAACTTTGCTACGCGATATAGGCGCTGCGGTAAGTCCATTTAATGCTTGGTTAGTTGCGCAGGGTCTTGAGACTTTAACGCTTCGCATGAAGCAACACTTAGAAAATGCTAAGGCCGTTGCAACCTGGCTTGCTGAGCACCCACAAGTGGAGAAAGTTAACTATTCATCGCTACCTCATTCACCATATAACGCCCTTGCCACTAAGTACGCGCCAAAAGGCTCTGGCTCGGTTTTATCCTTTGAAATCAAGGGCGGGATTGAAGCCGGCAAAAAGTTCGTTGAAGCCTTAACTTTGCATTCACACGTCGCCAATATTGGTGATGTGCGATCACTGGTAATTCATCCAGCTTCTACGACACACTCGCAACTTTCAGCCGATGAGTTGCTAAATGCAGGTGTAACTCCAGGTCTGATTCGTTTATCCGTAGGTCTTGAAGACTTTGCAGATATCAAAGCAGATCTCATCGATGGGTTCGCAGCAGCTAAATAATGGTAGATATAAAGGCTTCGGTTACCGGGGCATGGCTTGAAACCCATGCACCCGGTGATCGCCTTTTTGTAAACATCGGTGACCTCACGCTAGAAAACGGTGAGACTTTAGAGAACATCACAATTGCTTATCAAAGCTGGGGAGTTCTGAGTAAAGAAAAAGACAATGCAATTTTAGTTAACCATGCAATGACGGGTTGGTCAGATGTACCGGGCTGGTGGCCATCAATGGTTGGACCAGGCCTGCCCTTTGATAGTGATAAATATTTCATCGTCTGTCCAAACGTCATTGGGGGATGTCAGGGGAGTACTGGGCCTGCATCGATTGCACCGGATGGTCGTCGCTACGGTTCACGTTTTCCCTCCGTCACAATCAGGGACATGGTCGCAGCCGAAGTTGCTTTTAGCGATGCGCTAGGAATTACTAAATACAAATTGGCGGTTGGTCCTTCTTTGGGGGGAATGCGTTCGCTCGAATGGGCAGTGCAGTTGCCACATCGAGTTGGAGCTATCTGCACTATCGGATCATCGGCCGTTGCAACCGGTGATCAAATTGGAACATGGTCGATCGAACTTCGCGCAATAAAAACCGATCCAAATTTTCATGATGGAGACTATTACGAGCAAGAGCTTGGCCCTATCGCTGGAATGGGCATCGCCCGCCGAATCGCTCATCTGACCTATCGAACTGAGGCAGAGATGGATATTCGCTTTGGACGTGAGCTTCAGGGGGATGACACAGGGCGGTATGCCGTTGAGTCCTACCTAGACCACCAGGCAGAGAAGTTAGCTAAGCGCTTTGATGCCAATACCTATATCGCGCTCACTGAAGCGATGATTTCGCATGACATTGGCAGAGATCGTGGGGGAGTCGCTGCTGCGCTCGCGGGCATAGAGATTCCAGTAGTAGCCGTATCAATCGATACTGACCGTCTGTTTCCAGTGCGACTTCAGTCAGAAATTGTCGAGTTTGCCCCTCGCGCCGAGCCGTTGGTCACGATTTCATCACCATTTGGCCACGATGGCTTCCTTGTGGAGGTTGAATCAGTGGGAAGTGTCATCAGATCCGCGCTCGCACTTGGCTAATCCCCAAAATTGCGTGTTTTCGATGTGCATTTACCCCTGTGGATAAATTATAATATAGCCATCGCTTCAGCGCATCGCTGATAAAACCAAAGGACGATTGTGGCTGTATTTAGTGCGCTCAAAAATAAGGTTACTAAGAAGACCGTTGCAAAAAAAGCAGCACCAGCAAAGAAAGCTGTTGCGAAAAAGGCGGTAGTTAAGAAAGCCGCAGCGAAAAAAGCCGCGCCTGCAAAGAAAGCCGTAGCGAAAAAAGCAGCACCAGCAAAGAAAGCCGTTGCGAAAAAAGCCGTTGCGAAAAAAGCCGCACCAGTTAAAGCGGCGGTCAAACCTGCGAAGATTGAATTGAAAAAGGATTTAACCGCAAAAGATGTACAAGCAATTGTGGATGCTAAAAATGCAGTCCAACGAAATAATGAAGTACTTGCAGAACTTAACTCCCGTGGAGTTACTTCCATCAATCGGATTCCTAAGAAAGCCGACAAGGATTTAGTTGATGAAGCTCGTGCTCTGGCGCTAGAGCTTCCAATCATTATTGAAAAACTCCGCAAAGCCGGACTTGGATCTCCTAGCCGAACTTTGAAAAAAGCTGAGTATGACTTAATCGCGCCAAAGCCTGTTGCAGTAAAGGCAGAGGTTGTTGCACCAGTTAAACCCGAAGCAAAATCAAGTAAGCCAGCCATCGTCAGCATTGATGGCGAAGAGGTCGAACTTGAAGAGGTCGAACTAGAAGATGTTGAAACACTTATTGCAGAGGCAGTCGAATTAGTTGATGCTGAGGCAGAAGACAAGGTTCGTGTTGTTACATTATCGGACGAGTCAAGTAAAGCTAAGGGCTCATTTACTTTGGCTGACTCAGAAGCTGAAGATGAAGAAGAAGACAAGAACGAGCGCGAAAAGCTAAAGAAAGATTTGAGAAACGTTAACATCGTGATTGAAGCGATTAACGGAAAAATAAACAACGTTGCTACACCGACTCGTTACGGCATCGCAGAGGCTGAAGCGAAGGCGCTTACTTATAAGCAAATTCAGCAACAGTTTGAAATGAAGACTTTTACCGAGAAGTCGGCAAAGACTGCAGCCGAGGCAATTACGCTCGGTTCACTCAAAAATCTTGAAGATCTTATGAACTATTTCATTGAAAAAATGAAGGTTGTTCAGCGTGAAATTAAGTATCTTCCACCTGAGCAGACCGTTATGACTGCTGGTGCAACCGCTGATCCAGTAAAAGATTATTTGAAGCAGATTGGTCGCGTAGCACTTCTAAATGCCGAGCTTGAAGTTGAGCTTGCAACTCGTGTTGAAGTTGGCTTGTTTGCAGAGTCAAAGTTGAAGAGCGAAAAGAAGCTTGAGAAGAAGTTAAAGCGTGAATTGGAATGGCTTGTTGAAGATGGCAAGCGCGCTAAGAACCACTTGCTGGAAGCAAACCTGCGTCTCGTTGTATCACTTGCAAAGCGTTACACGGGACGTGGAATGTTGTTCTTGGATCTTATTCAAGAAGGTAACTTGGGATTAATCCGTGCAGT
>CANKCT010000116.1 GCA_947480465.1 Actinomycetota bacterium | reverse complement strand
GAGAACCATGTCGTTCTCTGGCTAAATAATTTATGAGTCCAGCAGAGCGAGCAGGATCTTCTCCAATTTCATCCATCGATTGCTCTCCAGCCGTTGATACACGAGCTGCCCAAATCACGTCGGCATCGCTGGCACTGGCTTTGACCAGCTCTACGGTTACATCGTCACGGAAAATAATCTCTTCAGCCATAGCGTGACCCTATCCTCGCTCGCCTTGGTGGCTTTGGATTTCTACGGCAGACTGTCCGCGTGTCCAGAATCGACTCCGTCACAGCCCGAGACTCCTTTAGCGTTTCGCTGACGGTGGGAGCCTATGGAGTTGCTTTTGGTGCAGCCTCAGTTGCCAGTGGATTCTCTGTTCTGCAAAGTTGTTTGATTTCCCTTTTAACTTTTTCAGGGGCTTCGCAGTTTGCAGCTGTTGGAGTTCTTGGTGCTGGAGGAAATCCTCTAAGTGCAATAGCTACAGCATCACTGCTCGGAGTGCGAAATGGTTTATACGGTGTAATCATGGCTCCACGGTTGAAAGTGCGTGGCTTCAAAAGAATTGTCGCTGCGCAAATCACCATTGATGAATCAACTGCAGTTTCTTTAGGTGCCGAAGGTCGCACACCTGATTCAGGTCGCCAAGGTTTTTGGCTCACCGGTGCAGGCGTTTATATCTTTTGGAACCTATTCACACTAGCTGGCGCACTTGGTGCGCAGGCAATGGGTGATGCCCGTGCGTGGGGACTTGATTCTGCGGTGCCTGCAGCATTTCTGGGATTAGTGTGGCCACGTCTTAAAACTAATGGAGATCGTCTTCTTGCAGTGGTCTCCGTGGTTTTTGCAATAGCTATGACGCCAATTCTTCCTGCTGGATTACCAATTATTGCTACCGCGTTCATCGCTGTTGCCATCGGACTGCGTCGATGACCGCATTTTGGATTGTAACAATTGGCACCAGTGTCATAGCTTTCTTACTTAAATATGCTGGTCACTCTATTCCACAACACTTATTAGAAAATCCAAGATTGCAACGTGTAAATGCGCTCATTCCTATTGCATTGTTAAGCGCACTGGTGGCAGTACAAACATTTACTTCAGAAAGTAAGGTGATGATTGATCACCGACTTATAGGAGTGAGTGTTGCAGTAGTGGCACTTTTATTAAAAGCACCATTCCCAGTTGTAGTCCTGTCAGCAGCCTTCACTTCAGCCACTATTTATAACTGGCTTTAGATAATTCCTAAAGAGGTTAATTTCGCCTTCAAATCATTATCCGATGGCTCTGTTAAATGAGTTCCATCGCTAAAGACAATAACTGGAATTGACTGTGCGCCACCATTAATCTCTTTTACCTTTTCAGCAGCGGTTGTATCATTTTCAACATCTATAATTGTGTAAGCAACGTTTAACTCATCCATTAAACGCTTCGAGCGACGGCAATCGCCACACCAATCGGCGCTGTACATTGTAATTTGATTATTTGTCATGATGTTTCCCCTTTACATGAATTTCTCGAGGCCATGTGTAAGCCCCGGGTGCGAAATAACGTTACGAATTCCCAACAAAACTCCAGGCATGAAACCTACACGGTCAATTGAGTCGTGGCGGATTGTTAACGTCTCTCCCAGTCCACCAAAAATTACCTCTTGATGTGCCACCAATCCCCTGGCACGTACTGAGTGAATTGGAATCTCTCCAACCGTAGCGCCTCGTGCACCATCGAGAGCTGTTTTAGTTGCATCCGGCATTGCGCCTAACGCTGCATCTTTTCGCGCATGACTCATTAACTCAGCGGTGCGTGCCGCAGTGCCACTGGGGGCATCTACTTTGTCTGGGTGATGGAGCTCAATAATTTCTGCTGACTCAAAGTAACGTGCCGCTTTAGCAGCAAACTCCATCATCAAAACAGCTCCAATGGCAAAGTTAGGCGCAATCAATACGCCGACCGCTGGATTTTGTTTGCATAGTTTTTCAATGATTGAAAGTCTATTCTCATCAAATCCCGTAGTACCAACAACAACATTTATTCCATTGTTAATGAGAAACTCTACATTCGCCATCACAGAATCCGGAGTTGTGAAGTCGACAACAACATGAGTGCCTGATCCAATTAACTGTTCAATCGAGTCACCTAGATCTAATGCTGCGATGAGAGACATTCCGGCATCAGCATCGACAGCCTTGACGACTTGTGCACCCATACGACCTTTAGCACCTAAGACTGCAACGTTTATCATCTCAGTACCTTCTCAAACTTAGCTGTGCTTTTAAATGGACCGACAAGTGCAAGCGTAGGCGTTTTAGTCAGATAAGCGTTGGCGATTTTACGGATGTCTTGTTCATTGACCCGCGATACGGCTTTCAAAATATCATCAAAGCCCATCACGTGGCCGTAAACAATCTCGTTCTTGCCAATGCGACTCATCCGCGAACCAGAGTCCTCCTGGCTCAAGACAAGAGAGCCACGCACTGCGCCTTTGGCACGCTCAATCTCTTCATGGCTCATGCCGTTATCTGCCACGTCAGCTAGAACTTCGCGAATAATCTCTAGCACTTCTAGAGCTTTATCTGGTTTACAACCAGCATAAAAACCAATCTGACCACTACCGGCGAATTGTTGCGCGTATGCATAGACAGAGTATGCGAGTCCACGCTTTTCGCGAATCTCTTGGAATAACCGTGACGACATTCCCCCACCAAGTGCTGAGGCCAAAATTCCCATGGCAAAACGTTGATCATCATGGCGAGCAACGCCCTCCATGCCGTAGAACATATGTGCTTGCTCAGTTTTGCGTGAAATCAAACCGACTGATTTCTGTGCCGCCCTTTTAATAGGCGCATTTGGGCGAATCACAGGTGCGCCAGTGACATCGAGAAAACCATCTACTGAAAGCGCTTGCTGCACCATTTCGACTACTTTTTTATGTTTTATGTTGCCTGCAACCGCCACAACTAAATCTTGTGGCAAATAACGTTTCTTGTAATAATTAAAAACACTTGAACGTGACATATTGTTAATTGAATCTATCGTGCCCAAAATTGGTCGACCAAGTTGAGTATCACCATAATAAGTTTCAGCGTATAAATCATGAACTAAATCACTGGGATCATCATCGCGCATTGCGATTTCCTCTAAGACAACTTTACGCTCGGCATCAACATCAAGCGCACTTACAACTGATGAGGTAATTAAATCTGAAATTACATCAATGGCCATGGGTAAATCCGTATCAATTACTCGTGCATAAAAGCAGGTGTATTCCTTTGAAGTAAAGGCGTTCATTTCTCCACCGACAGATTCGATTGAAGAAGAAATTTCTAACGCAGTTCGGCGTGAAGTGCCTTTAAATAGCAGATGCTCCAGAAAGTGCGAAGCCCCAGCAACCGCCGGGGTTTCGTCCCTAGAACCAACATTGACCCAGATACCAATTGCGGCACTGCGCACCGAAGAGACTTCTTCAGTAACGATACGCAGACCGCTAGGTAAAACTGAGCGACGTACGCTCATTTATTCGGCTGAACCAGTTGTTCCATCTTCAAGAACTGGAACCAAAGACAACTTGCCCT
>CANKCT010000115.1 GCA_947480465.1 Actinomycetota bacterium | reverse complement strand
AATAAAATGCAAATACAAGTTGCGGTGGATGCTCATACAAACCGGGCAATAATCTCGGTTGCAATCGACAATTTAGGTAAAGGCGCTGCTGGTCAAGCGATTCAAAATGCAAATCTTATTTGGGGCTTATCGGAAAATGCAGGCCTAGCTTTTGATGGAGTTGGTGCGTGAAGCTCCCACAGGGATTTAGATCAGGTTCTGCCGCAGCCGGTTTGAAAAGCACAGGCGCTTTGGATTTAACGCTGATTGAAAATCAGGGCCCATACTTCCAAGCTGCCGCGGTATTTACCTCAAACAAAATCGTAGCTGCACCGGTCATCTGGTCGCGACAAGTAGCAAAAGAAGGAATAGTCCGAGCGGTCGTTCTTAATAGTGGTGGTGCTAACGCATGTACTGGACCTCAAGGTTTCATCGATACACATAGAACTGCCGAACATGTCGCCAAGTTGCTGGACATATCGTCGGGAGAAGTTGTTGTTTGTTCAACTGGCTTGATAGGTGAGTTGCTACCAATGCAAAAAATAATTGATGGTTTGGATGCGGTATCGCTAAAGATGGATAACAAAGGATTAAAGGACAGCGCCTTAGCGATTATGACAACAGATTCCGTGCCAAAAATAGCATCCGAAGAAATGAACGGAATGAATTTCGCCGGTATAGCAAAAGGCGCTGGAATGTTAGCCCCAGCACTAGCAACCATGTTGTCGGTTGTCATGACAGATGCAATCGTTTCCAACAATGCTCAAGAGATCTTCGAACGAGTAACAGACCGTACTTTCAATCGAATCGATTCAGATGGTTGCACCTCTACAAATGACACTGTCCTTTTTATGGCATCCGGGGCGAGCGGGATAGGCATCAGTGATGAAGAACTAGAAGAAACTTTGATGAACGTGTGTGGGTCACTTGCACAACAGCTGATTGCTGATGCAGAAGGTTCAACTAAGTCAGTGGCTATACGAGTGATTAATGCCAATAGTGAAAAAGATGCAGTCGAAATCGGGCGGGCTTGTGCCCGCAACAATCTTTTGAAGGCAGCGATATTTGGTGGCGACCCTAACTGGGGGCGAGTCTTAGCTGCGGTTGGAACAGCAAATGCGCTCATGGATCCATTAACTATTGATGTGAAGTTAAATGGGGTTCAAGTCTGCACGAATAGTGCTCCTGAGGCTGATAAAACATTAGTCAGTTTTGAGAATAGGGAAGTCGACATTCTTATTGATCTAAAGTTTGGTACTTCTAGTGCCACGATTTTAACCAATGATCTTTCACATGATTATGTGCATGAGAATTCGGCATACTCGACATGATTGTTGTGAAATTCGGCGGACATGCCATGAAAGATGAAAACGGAAATTTTGCAAAGGCAATTTCTGGTGCTATCACATCCGGAGAAGAAGTCGTTGTTGTTCATGGCGGAGGACCTCAGATCGATGCCGAGCTAAGCGCCCGAGAAATTGTCAGTACTTGGTTGGGAGGCTTTCGTGTGACAACGCAAGAGATTTTCCAAGTCGTAGAGCAAGTTCTGGTTCATCAAGTTGGCCCTGAAATTGCTAATAATTTGAATAGAGCTGGACTTAAAGCAGTCGCTATTTCTGCACGAACTTTGCCGACAATTGTCTCTAAGCGTCGCACGACTCTCATTGATGGAACGTTCGCTGATCTTGGATATGTTGGAGATGTTGTTTCTGTGAATCCAACTCACATACGTGAACTCATAGATCAAGGTTTCATACCAGTGATTGCGCCAATTTCATCGGCTGAAGATTTAATGACTGGCTTGAATGTGAATGCGGATTTCGCGGCAGCAGCAATCGCAGCTGAGTTAGGCGCATCAGCACTCATTGTTATGACAGATGTTGCGGGGATTTATAGAAATTGGCCTGATAGAGAATCACTCATTGAAAAAATTACAGCCAGCGAACTCGAGTCAATAAAGTCTGAGTTCGCAGAAGGTATGGCACCAAAAGTTCAAGCAGCATTAGATGCACTTTCATTCGGGGTTCAAGCTGTACGAATCATTGATGGAAGAGATTCGGAAAGTTTTGCGCAAGCCTTATCTGGCAGCGGTGGAACTCTGGTGGTTGCATGACGAACAAGAATCTAGTCGATCGTTGGAACGCATCTATACAGAATAACTACGGTACTCCCGGTATTGCTTTAGTCAAAGGCAAGGGAGTTGTTGTCACAGATTCAGATGGGAACAAGTATTTAGATTTTCTCGGCGGTATTGCTACCAATATTTTGGGACATGCTCATCCCGCCATCATAAAAGCTGTTTCAGAGCAGATTGCCACTTTAAGCCATGTTAGTAATTTTTATGCTCACCCTAATGCAATTAACCTTGCTGAAAAATTGATTCAGATGACTGGTGAAAAAAATGCCAAGGTTTTCTTTTGCCAATCAGGTGCTGAAGCAAATGAAGCTGCGCTAAAACTTTCTCGGCGTACCGGAAAAAGTAAAGTTGTTGCTGCTCAAGGTGCCTTTCACGGACGAACTATGGGTGCTCTCTCGTTGACTGGGCAACCTGCAAAACGTGAACCGTTTTTGCCTCTTATCAAAGGTGTTAAACATGTTCCTTATGGCGATATCGGAGCGATGCGAAAAGCCGTCACCAAAAAAACGGCAATGGTAATCATTGAACCCATTATGGGAGAAGCGGGAGTCATTGTTCCCCCGAGTGATTATCTGAAGCAACTTCGCGAAATTTGTAATGATAAAAGTGCATTATTAGTAATCGATGCAGTTCAGACTGGCATGGGTCGGACTGGGGATTGGTTCGGCTACGAATATTCGGGAATAACGCCTGACGTTATTACGCTGGCAAAAGGTTTGGGTGGGGGATTGCCACTTGGTGCGATGATTGCAATTGGAACTGCAGCAGATCTATTTCAACCAGGAGACCATGGTTCTACTTTTGGTGGAAATCCAGTCACTACCGCAGCTGCATTAGCGGTAATTAAAGTGATTGAAACTAAAGATATTTTGAGCAAAGTTGAAAAACAAGGAAGATTTTTGATTCAAGAGCTCGCTTTGATTCCAGGTGTCAAAGAAGTCCGTGGTACTGGACTACTTCTTGGCATTGAGCTGGAAACTTTAGATGCAAAACAAATCGCTAACTCCTTGAGTGAGATAGGCATTCTCGTGAATGCCGCAAATGAATCGACAATTCGTATTGCACCTGCTCTGATCGTTACTGATGTCCAAATCAATAAATTCATTTCCTGTTTCAAGAAGGTGATCGCCAATGCCAAGTAATGCCCAATCAATCTCCGCTCGAAGAGCGTATGCAATAGCACTCATACAATCAGGCCAAGTACATTCTCAAACGGATTTAGTGGATCTCTTAAAAAAGGCTGGATATAGAGTTACGCAAGCAACGGCCAGCCGCGATTTGGAAGAGATAGGGGCAGTGCGCGCTCGAAATAAGAATGGCGAAACTTTTTATCGCATCAACGAAAGCACTGAAGATGCGATCGCGCGGAGCACCCCGTTGCCGTCTAAATTGATCTTGTCGGTAGACCACAGTGCGAATTTGGCCGTTATTCATACGCCGCCTGGAGCTGCGCAATTTT
>CANKCT010000114.1 GCA_947480465.1 Actinomycetota bacterium | reverse complement strand
GAAAAAGTTGTTGTCGCAGTTCCAGTCCACGCAGTCGGCGAGCACGATCGCGATGGAATTCTTGAGCATGTAAACAACACAATCGATGTTCGCGTTGAGGCAACTGCAATCCCAAGCTTTATCGAACTCAACATCACAGGCCTTGCTGCCGGCACTTCTCTATACGCTGGCGATGTTGTACTTCCAGCTGGCGTTGAACTTGATTCTGATCCAAAGATGATTGTTGTACACCTATCTGAGCGCTCAACTGCATCTGAAGAAGCAGCACCTGCAGCAGCAGATGCAACAGCGGCAGCCGCACCAGCACCAGCTGCTGAATAGAAAGAGCCACAAGCCTTACGCTTAGCGTTATGACGTGGTTGGTAGTGGGCCTGGGTAATCCAGGTGATAAATACGCTGCCACCCGTCACAACGTAGGGCAGATGGTCATTGATGAATTAGTGAGCCGTCACAATGTTAAATTATCGTCACACAAATCCCGCACACATATTGCCGCATTTAAATTAGGTGTTGGAGTTGATGCGCATCCAGTAATTGTTGCAAAGTCACAATCTTTTATGAATGAAACTGGTGGGCCAATCAAAGCGCTAGCTAATTTCTATTCAGTTGAGCCCCAAAAAATTATCGCATTGCATGATGAGTTAGATATTCCATTTGCAGCTATTCGCACAAAATTTGCGGGTGGAGATAACGGTCATAATGGACTCAAATCAATGACTTCTGCTTTTGGCACCGCAGAGTATTACCGCGTGCGATTAGGAATTGGCCGACCAATGGGACAACAAGATCCTGCAGATTTTGTACTCAAAGCTTTTTCAAAGATCGAACAGAAAGATTTAGCCGAATTTATTGTTCGTGGTGCAGATGTTGTTGAGTCTTTGATTAACAATGGCTTAGAGCTAACACAAACCCGCTACAACTCTTAATTTCTTTGAACTCCTTGGCGACCCCAAAACTCCCACATTCCCATCACGCTTAATACAAGTGCAAAACCAAATAAAAGATCTTCGATAGGTGCTGAACAGATACGAATTCCGATGATTGCATCCGGGGAATACATCACTATGTTGCGAGACGTCAGCCACCAGTTAGTCAAAAGTTGAAAAGGCAAAATAATTGCATATGAACTCCAAAAAGCTGCACGCGTGAGCATCGAGTTCTTAAATAGAAAAAGATCAGCCATTACCGATAGAGCGAAAGCTGCAATTGCAATATCTGAATAAATCATTCGCCGAACTCACGCTTTCGCCATTTCGGTATGACTGTTGTAATACCTTCCAGAGTCAAGATTGCTGCCAAAGGAACTATAAAAAAGAATAGATATTCTTCTAAAGGAATACTGAACGGCCCGTAGATTCCCAGTATTTGAGCACGATCAAAGAACCAGTGGCCCCGTGCAACTGCATAGCCATCCCAGATTAGAAACAAGATACTTATTGGCGCAATACTTAGTGTTACCCGCTTAAACCTGCGTAGTACCCCAGTCTTTAAAACTATTTCAAGCCAACCTGACCCACACAGCGTAAAAACCAACATCGCCATGTAAGACCACTGTTTCATGCTCGCATTTTTGCATACTTGTGCTCACATATTGCTAATGTGCACTTCATGAATCAATCCCACTTAGCGCTCTTTAGACGAGTTCGTCTTTTTTCTAGTGGCGCTGTAGCACTCGCGATTGTATTTTCAGTTATTTTCTCAACTTCTCTCGGCAAGGATTCCTTAGACTGGCAGATTGTCATGGCGGCTCTCGCATTGGCAGTTGGTATTCCACATGGGGCCCTTGATCACATGGTCACTCTGAAAAACTCCGCTCCATTACGAATGGCGCTCTTCATCACGCTGTACGTATGTGCAGCCTTGCTAGCCATTTGGGCGATATTGCAATGGAATGTCTTTGGATTTATTGCAGTAGTGCTCATGAGTTCATTGCACTTTGGTGTTGGAGACAGCGCATTTATTGCCGAGCTGGATAGATTAGGAAATCGCCAAGGCACATCAATTCCAGTATGGGCATATGCAAGTGCTGGCGGTTTATTGCCAGTCATTATTCCACTCGTAAATAGTCGAAGTTCGGAAGCACTCGGAAAAATCAACGCCAATCTCATTGATTGGCATTATGGCGCAACTGCATATATTCAAATTGGGGTAGCTGCGATTTCAACACTTTCACTAGTGACACTGTTGTTACGTAAACGCTTCAGAGATGTCGTAGACATTGCTTTACTTGCAGCTTTAGCAATTTTCGCACCGCCACTAGTTGCATTTTCGGTTTACTTTGGCTGCTGGCATGCCATGCGTCATACCGCCCGGCTCACATCACTTTTGCCGAATTCATTACAAGCTTATGAGCGCGGGAGTGAATTCGGTGCATTTAAAGCAGCAGTAGTTCCAGGTCTGCCTGCCTTATTGGGAACCATAATCTTTATTGCACTTTTAGCTGGCTTTTCCCAAACAGAACTCAGTAGTTCTTTCCTCTGGCTCACACTAGTAACAGTTTGGGCACTAACAGTTCCGCACATGATTGTCACAGCTAGGTTAGATCGAGCCGCATTTAAAGGGTAAGAATCAGCCAGTATTTCTTAAGCCTGCGGCAACGCCGTTAATTGTTAGCAGCAATGCACGTTGCAAAATTGGATCGGCAGTGCCTACTGTTTCGCGCACACGCTTAAGCAGATTGATTTGCAACAAGTGAATCGGTGACAAATAAGCATCGCGAACTTGCAATGTGCGTGCCAATATTGCTTGATCGCCGAGCAGAGAATCTTTCTTAGTTAATAACAAGATCTCAGCGACAGTTAAATCAAACTCAGTTTGAATTGTTTCTAAGAAATGATGTAACTCTTTCGGTACCAAAGCTTCTACATATCGTCGAGCCAAAGCTAGATCAGTTTTAGCTAAAGTCATTTCAACGTTACTAATAAAGGTATTGAAAAAATGCCACTCTTTAAGCATCGTCGAAAGGATTTCAGATTTTCCAGCTTCGCGGGCAGCTTTTAATCCTGAACCAACTCCGTACCAACCTGGAACAATCTGTCTGGACTGGGTCCAACCAAATACCCACGGAATCGCGCGTAGTGAATCGAGTCCACCGTGAGCATCTGGTCGGCGTGAAGGTCGGGAGCCAAGAAAGAGATTACCAAGCTGTTCAACGGGAGTTGATGCATAAAAATAAGCTGGCAAATCCGCATGATCAATAAGCTGGCGATAAGTCGCAAAAGAATTATCGCTAACTAACTGCATGCAGTCGCCCCATGTAGTTAGCGCCTCCACTGATTGCCGTGGTCCTCGATTCAAAACTGTTGCTTCAAGGGATGCAGCCAGCGTTAATTCCACATGTTCACGGGCAAGTGAGGCAAGTGCGTACTTGTCGCTAATAACTTCGCCCTGCTCAGTCATCTTTATGTGACCATCAACAGATCCCCATGGCAGTGCAATGAGGGCTTCATATGTTGGTCCGCCACCGCGACCGACTGAGCCTCCACGACCATGGAACAAGCGCAATTTCACTCCGTATTTCATGGCAACATCACGAAGTGATCGTTGTGCTCGATGAATTTCCCATTGGCTGGTTGCAATTCCAGCGTCTTTGTTTGAATCTGAATATCCCAGCATCACTTCTTGAACATCACCGCGAAGTGCTACTACCTGGCGATATGTTGAATTACTTAATAGCTTTTCAAGAATTT
>CANKCT010000113.1 GCA_947480465.1 Actinomycetota bacterium | reverse complement strand
TAAAAAAGCACCTTTAACGTCAATATTTCGACGTTCACTTGCAGATGCTTGCGCATGAAAAACAACGGCTGAAGTTGCCGCAATTATTGAATGTCCAGCAACTCGAGCTCGCCAACCAAAATCCACGTCATCTCGGAATAAGGCTAAGTTATTGTCAAAGCCACCTATCTCCTCGAAAATATCACGCCGAATCAGTGCGCCTGCAGTGCTTACTGAAAGAACATCGTGAACACCATCATGTTGTCCCTGATCGTATTCAAGGGGTTCGAGTCCAGTCCAGCGAGCTCCATTGCCAGCAATGCTTACTCCAGCCTCAAGAATATGTGTGCGATTATGCCAACCAAGAAGTTTGGGTCCCACCATTGCAACTTGTGGTCTCTCTTCAACAGCTGCTAATAATGATTCGAGTGCAGTTGGAGCTGGCGCACTGTCGTCATGAATCAACCAAAGCCACTCAGTTTTTTCTGGTGCACCAGGTTTGAATGATTGATTACCGAGAGCGACCGCTTCACCAAAACCACTCTCGCGATGTGTACTTACGACTGGAACCCGTGCAGATTTCAATAACTTTAAAGTGGAATCTTCTGAACCTGTATCAACTGCAACAATGTCATCAATTGGCCGAGTTTGTGAAGTGAGTGCAGCGACTGTTTCGGGTAACCAAAACTGTCCATCATGTGTAACTAGAATCGCGATTACGCGATGTCCATCTAACGCCGCTTGTGCAGCCATAGACCTAACCTTTGAAAGGCTGCGAGCTTACGCAGTGCGGCGCTTTAAGCGACGGCGTTCGCGCTCGGATAGGCCGCCCCAAATTCCAAAACGCTCATCGTGTGCGAGCGCATATTCCAAACACTCTGAACGAACTTCGCAGGAGAGACACACGCGCTTTGCTTCGCGGGTTGATCCACCCTTTTCAGGAAAGAAAGCTTCTGGGTCGGTTTGTGCACAAAGAGAGCGCTCTTGCCAAGAGAGTTCAATGTTGTCGCCATTTGCAAGAGTGATTTTCGGGCCAGTCGTGGGGATTGGGGAGTTCGTGGCTTCAGGTCGGATCGGCATACCGATTCTCCTTAATAGCTTCGTGTCTCATCCCTCATGGAAAAGACGTTCTTAATAGTGAATTACACGCGTGTAAGTCGAATATGTCAAGTTAAATGAGTGGTATCCAGGCAGTGAATCCCACAAATTTATGCAGGAATTGTGAGAATTTCGTCTTTCGTCACAAAAGCGGCCGAAATTTGTGCGTTTTGCCCCACTATTGCTTGAGAAGCGATAAAAGAATTTCTCACAGTTGCAGATTGACCGATGATTGCGCCGCTATCAATTATTGATCCAGATATATGTGCCCCGGCCCCAATCACAGCTCCAGCTCCGATGCACGAACCTTCATCAATGATTGCAGTTGCATCCACTTTGGCCGTTTCCATGATCAGAGATTGCCGATCGCGGTGCGAAACTTTTGCCGTTTCAAGTGCAGATGCATCCGCAATACCGGTGACTAAATCACGGGAGCCCTTCAACAAAGCATTCGGAGTACCGATATCGAGCCAATACGAGTTATCTAAGAAACCAAAAACATTGCCGCGCTCTTTGACTAACGTAGGAAAAGTTTCCCGCTCGACACTTATAACGGTATGTAAAGGGATAGATTTGATGACTTTGGGATTAAACACATAACAACCGGCATTAATTGTGTTGGTAATCGGGTTTTCCATTTTCTCTAAAAAAGCCGTGACTTTCCCATCGCTATCGGTAGGTACACAACCATAGGCACGCGCATCTTTAACGGAAGTTAAGTGGAGCGTTAAATCTGCTTCATGAAATTCATGTTGACGAATCTGTTCGGATAAATTATGTGAACTTAAAACATCTCCGTTAAAAACCACGATTGATTCATCGTTATCAGTGAGAAGCTGTGCAGCATTTGCTATCGCTCCACCTGTGCCAAGTGGCTGCTCTTCAACTGCGTATAGCAACTGCATTCCCCACCGTGCACCATCGCCAAAATAAGGGGTGAAAAGCTCCGATAAATAAGATGTTGCAAGCACAACTTTGGTAATACCTGCTTTGCGCGCCATTGCTAATTGATGTTCAGTAACCGGTAATCCCGCAACGGTAAGCATGGGCTTAGGTGTGTGTTTTGTTAATGGCATAAGGCGAGTACCGAAGCCACCTACAAGCAAAATTCCTACTGGCATTTTTATGCACGCAATCGCTGGACAGCATCATTTATCTGAGCATCAGTAGCAGTCATGGCGATACGAATGAAGCGAGAACCTGCAGCTCCATAGAAGCTACCTGGTGTAGCTAAAATTCCGCGTTGAGCTAACCACTCGACACTTATCCAAGAATCTTCATCGCGCGTGCACCATAAGTACAGACCAGAGTTACTAAACTCGATTCGAAATCCAACCGATTCTAACGCTGGACGCAAGGCATCACGGCGCGAGTTATAGCGGGCTCGTTGCTCTGCTACATGAACGTCATCACTGAGTGCTGCAATCATTGCCTTCTGAACTGGAAGTGGCACCATCATTCCTGCATGCTTGCGTAGTTCAAGTATTTTGGAAATCAACTTTTTATCTCCAACCATAAAAGCTGCCCGATAACCCGCCATAGAAGAGCGTTTTGATAATGAGTGGACAGCCAAAATATTTGTATTGTCTCCATCGCTCTGCGATAAAACCGAATGCGATGTCGCGCTGTGATCAAACTCGAGATAGCACTCGTCTGAAACGAGAACTGAATTATTCGTACGTGCCCAAGAAATTGCTGCTCGTAACTCTTCGATGCTATGCACGCGACCTGTTGGATTTGATGGAGAATTTAGCCACGCTAAATCAGCGGCGGGCCACTGCTGGGCATCAATATCAACTGGAATTGACTGAGCCTGAGCGATCACTGCACCAACGTGATAGGTGGGATATGCAATCTCAGGAATCAACACTTTTTGTGATTCTAAAATCGTTGGAAGCCACGCCACTAACTCTTTAGACCCGATAAGAGGTAAAACATCAAAATCTCCAGTTGCACCTAATCGCGCAATTGCCCAATTTTTTATAGCAGCCCTAAGCTCTGGCGTACCAGTTGTAACTGGATAACTTGGCGAGTTAGATGCTTCTTGAAAGGCGCGTTGTATAAATTCTGGAGTCGAATCAACAGGAGTCCCCTGAGACAAATCGATAATTCCGCCAGCATGTTCGCGGGCGATCTCGCCAAAAGGGGCAAGTGCATCCCAAGGAAAATCTGGGAGTTGTTCGCGCAAAAAAAGTTACTCGCTCTTTGGAGGAAGTGCTGCTATTTGTGCATGATCTGTGTTGGTTGGACCCATTTTGGCTGCACCGCCAGGGGAACCAATTTCAACAAAGAATTCTGTATTAATCTTTAGCGCATCTTTCCATTGTGGTGGAACATCATCCTCATAATAAATAGCTTCAACGGGACAGACTGGCTCGCATGCACCACAGTCCACACACTCATCGGGTTGGATGTAGAGCATCCGTGATCCCTCATAGATACAGTCCACGGGACACTCTTCGATGCAGGATTTATCTTTCACATCGACACATGGCTCTGCGATTATGTACGTCACGTTGTTGCCTCCAGATTTTCAGTTTGCGGACTGGCTGATTCTAATCGCATTTGCCTAGCACTCGCGATATTGGAGTAAAGGTTTATCGTTGTGCCATGGTCAGCGAGCTCCAAGGGCAGTTTGAAGCCCTCATTGGTAAACGCCTCACGATTCGTCTCCACGATCCCGATGGAGGCT
>CANKCT010000112.1 GCA_947480465.1 Actinomycetota bacterium | reverse complement strand
ACGGTCATCAATGAATTCCCGGTTGCAATGACTGTCGATGTGGACATGGTGGCCCAAAACTCTAGGATTTCGGTTGAGAGTTTTAAGAAAGTGAACTTGCCAGCTAATTCAAAAACTCAACTTAGTTTAAAAGTACGGGTTCGAGCACCTGGGCAAACGCTAGTTTTTGCCAGCATTAAAGATGATCGTGGAATTACACTTGTACCTTCAGTGCCACTTCAACTTAATGCAACAGTAATTGATCCAAAATTGACCTGGTTTACTACCAGCGCAGCGATACTTCTCCTACTCGCAGCAATTGCGCAGAGTGTGCGACGAGCCAGAAGGGGGCGCAAAAGTGAAATCTAATGAACTTTTTAGAGCATCTGGAATTATGGCTCTTGGCACGATTATTTCGCGCATCACTGGTTTTATTCGCGGAATATTGATTGTTTCGGTTTTAGGTACTGCTTTGTTGGCAGATACCTACAACGTTGCTAACACCATGCCAAATATTCTTTACAACCTTCTGGTTGGTGGTGCTCTTACTGCAATCTTTATTCCTCAATTAGTGCGTTCTTTTGATCATGAAGATGGTGGTGACGGATTTGCTTCGCGTTTAGTAACCACTATCTCTTTAATTTTATTTATTCTTGTAGGAATCGGTGTCTATTGTGCGCCTGCTTTAGTGCGCCTTTATGCCCCCGAGTTTTTCACTCCTGGTTTTGAAGTTGAAAAAGAAATCGCAATTGCATTTACTCGCTATTGCTTACCTCAGATCTTTTTCCTTGGTTTATTCACAATGCTTGGTCAGGTTGCTAATGCCCGTGGCTCTTTCGGACCACTTATGTGGGCACCGATTGCCAATAACATTGTTGGTATCGCGCTTTTCGGCGGATTCTTACTCTTTGCACCGAGTGTTTCTTTGAAAACCATTACTTCACAACAGGTACAAATTCTTGGTTGGGGCACAACTTTAAGTGTGGTTGTACAAGCCTTGGTGTTGATCCCTGTGGTGAAGCGTCTTGGGGTTAAATTGCGCCCCCAATGGGGGTTGGCTGGTTTAGGAAAATCTTTTGGGTTGGCTGGGTGGACATTAATTTACGTTTTGATTTCACAACTCGGCTATTTGGTCACAGTAAATGTTGCCACCAGTGCTGCAGTTAGAAGTGCCCAAGAAGGTGTAGTTCGCGGAGTTGGGTTTACGCCTTATACATATGCGTATTTTGTGATGCTGCTGCCATATTCAATTGTCACAATTTCAATAATTACTGCAATATTGCCACACTTATCACGATTGGCTGTTGCAAATAATCGCGCTGAAGTACGTGTGCAGTTACTTAGAGCGATAAAACTGGTCGGTGTAATTACAATTCCTAGTTCGGTTGCATTCTTATTTTTTGGACCGTTAATAACTCAAGTTATTTTCATTGGAATTCCCCTTGAGGACTCACGCTACATTGGTTATGTTTTATCTGCATTAAGTTTTGGTTTGGTTTCATTTTCGATTAACTTAATTTTGATACGTGGCTTTAATGCTTTCGAAGATACTCGTACCCAAGTGATATCAATTTTCATTATTAATGTTATCTCTGTCGCTCTTTCATATTTATTCCTACATTTACTCAAGAATCAATGGGTCACAATTGGCCTTGGTGCAGCTTTCTCAATTAGTTATCTCGCTGGCTTACTTATTACTTTGAGACTGCTGAAAAAACATACCGGTGCAATCAAAATTAAGGATTTCTTGGGTCAACATCTCCGACTGTATGGCGTTGCTATTGGAGTTATGGGACCACTTTTTGCACTTACTCAATATATTTCATGGGTAGGTGTGGAACTATCACCGTTGACTCGCGCAGGCGAGCTAGCTGTTGTGATGATTACAGCCCTAGTTGGATACCTGTTTGTAGCAAAAGCTGTAGGTGTTGAAGAAATCTCAATGGTTGGCCACTTGCGCGACTCAGTGACCCGGCGAACCTCAAATAATAGTTAAGATAGATTTAATGGTTGTTCTAGGGGGTGCGTGGTGAGTGAAGTAAGAGACCTTGTGATTGTTGGATCTGGTCCAGCTGGATATACCGCAGCAATTTATGCCTCTCGCGCGCAATTAAATCCTTTGATTTATGAAGGTTCTGTCACCGCTGGTGGTGCACTCATGAACACAACTGAGGTTGAAAATTTTCCAGGTTTTGTCGACGGGGTAATGGGTCCCGACTTAATGGAAAGCATGAGAAAACAGGCAAAGCGTTTTGGGGCTGAGTTAATTACCGATGATATTGTGGAAATGGATTTAACGGGAGACATTAAAACATTAGTTGATGGCTCTGGAAATACAATAAAGGCAAAATCTGTAATTCTTGCGACTGGTTCGGCATATCGTGAAATTGGTTTAGTAAACGAGAAACGCTTATCGGGTCATGGGGTTTCTTGGTGCGCCACTTGTGATGGTTTCTTTTTTCGAGATCAAGAAATTGCTGTTGTCGGTGGTGGTGACTCAGCGGTTGAAGAAGCTACCTTTCTTACTAAATTTGCTAGCAAAGTAGTGCTCATTCATCGACGTGACTCACTTCGTGCATCGAAAATTATGGCTGAGCGCGCAGCGGCTAATCCTAAAATTGAGTTCGTTTGGAACACTGAAGTAATTGATGTTTTAGGGGAGTCTAAAGTTACTGGCTTAAAACTACGCAACACTATTGATGGGAATATAACTGAGCGTTCGTTTACTGGTCTATTTGTCGCAATCGGTCATATTCCGCGCAGTGAGCTTCTTGTTAACCAAATAACACTGAATGCAGATGGCTATGTGGAAGTCGAAGGTCGATCCACGCGCACAAACCTCACGGGAGTTTTTGCATGTGGCGACCTTGTTGATTACACGTACCGTCAAGCAATCACTGCAGCAGGTTCGGGGTGTCAAGCCGCACTTGACGCTGAGAAATTCCTTTCACACCACTAAAGTTGATACATCACATACAAGAATCTGGAGATTATTTAATGGCAACGATTAACGTAACAACTGCGACTTTTGATGCTGAGGTTTTAAAGAGCAGCACCCCAGTATTGGTTGATTTCTGGGCAGAGTGGTGTGGGCCATGCCGTGCAGTGGGGCCAATTCTCGAAGAGATTTCAGATGAGCACGGATCAAAACTGAAAATTGTGAAGCTAAATACTGATGATGAATCCGCTATTGCAATTAAATATGGCATTACCTCGATTCCGGCTATGTATGTCTTTGTTAATGGAGAAGTTGTGAAGACAATTGTTGGAGCGCGACCAAAGCCTGCAATGCTTAAAGAGCTTGAAAGTTACATCGCTTAATTCTAATTAAGTAGTAACCCATGCAAGATTTAAATGAAGCACAGATTCGATCTTTTCAACAGAGTCGTGGTTTGACTGCCACGGGAAAAATTGATGAAGTGACAAGACGTGCACTTGAAGAAGCTCAGTGGAAACTTGGTGACCGCTCACTTAATCTGCAAGAGCCACCCTTGATGCGCGGCGATGACGTTGCTGCTTTGCAATCCCGACTCACTGAAATGGGTTTTGATTGCGGTCGCGTTGATGGAATTTATGGTCCTCGTTCTGTGGCCGCAGTAAAAGAGTTTCAGCAATCTGTTGGAATAACCGTGGATGGAAAATGTGGACCGGAAACAATTATTGGCCTACTCCGTTTAACTCGAATAGTTTCTGGTGGTGCGCCGACGGCGATGCGTGAAAACGCTGTACAAAGAAATCGTGGACCAGCACTAGCGAATAAAGTAATTGTGATTAATCCTGATGGCGATAATTCTCTGGTTT
>CANKCT010000111.1 GCA_947480465.1 Actinomycetota bacterium | reverse complement strand
GTATGTAACCTCAGTTGTGTCCTCATCAATACTCCTAATGACATATGCGCCATCCATGCCAGTGAGCAAATCGGCATCATCAAGCGTGAACGTCAATCGCCCAGGAGCTTGCGACCAGTCGTAATCTAATATCACCCGGTCCTTCATCATGCCGGCATCGATAGTCATCTTCACCTTTGTAATTCGCCCTTGATTATCATGGGCCAAAGCCTCTGCGACCTTAATCGAGGTAGACCAAACCGGGTATTTATCCAAGGCAAAAAGCGCCTCAGTGACTGCTGACAAGGGGGCATCTATCGTGATGGTTGATCTGCTCAAATCGCTCATGGCTCAAGGTTACCCCTCTTCCCAAATTAATTAATCAGGCACTAGCGTTAGCACTATGAATGAAATCACTAATCCAGCCCTTGTCCCCGCGGCGACTGCCGGCAACCTTACAAATCTGATTGCAGAGCGCGCCTGGTTTGAACCAGAGCGAATTGTCATGTCACGCCCCTTGGGCGATGGCTGGCAGAGTGTTAGTGCAAAAGAGGCCGAGGCACAGATTCGTGAAACCGCAAAAGGTTTAATCGCAGCTGGAGTTCAAATTGGTGATCGCGTTGCGATTATGTCGCGCACTCGATATGAATGGACAATCTTAGATTTTGCCATCTGGTTTGCAGGAGGCGTAGTTGTTCCTGTTTATGACACATCTTCAGCAGAGCAGATTGACTGGATTCTCAATGACTCATCATCAGTTGGAATTATTGTTGAAACTCCAGCGCTCAAAGAATTAGTCCAGAGCGTTTTACCAAATCATACAAAGCATGTTTGGACCATGACAGAGAATGTGTTGGAAGTTCTTAAAACTGCCGGTGCTCACATTGGTGATGATGAGATTGACCGTCGAAGAAACGCTTTAACTCCTGATACCTTGGCGACAATTATTTACACATCAGGAACAACCGGAAAGCCAAAGGGAGTTTCTCTTACGCATGCCAACTTCTTGTCAGAGTGCGGAAATGTTGTGCAAGGCGCATCAGATTTATTCTTGAAGCCTGGTGGTTCCACACTACTATTTTTACCGATAGCTCACGTTTTTGGACGTATGGTAGAAATCGGTGCAATTTCAGCCGGTCTTCATCTAGCTCACTGCAGTGATCCTGTTGGCCGCTTACCTATGGACCTTGCCTCATTTAAGCCTACCTTCGTGCTTGCGGTCCCAAGAATTTTTGAAAAAATTTACAACGGCGCTGAAGCACGTGCTGAAGCTGCCGGTAAAGGAAAAATCTTTAAGGCGGCTGCCGAGGTTGCTATCGCTTATTCGGAGAGTTTGGATAAGAAATCAATTTCTCCACTGCTTTCCATAAAGCACAAACTCTTTGACAAGTTGGTCTACTCAAAGATTCGTGCGGGAATGGGCGGAAAAGTTGAAGCTGCAATTTCAGGTGGCGCACCGCTTGGCGTCAGGTTAGGTCACTTCTATCGTGGTGTTGGCATCACTATTCTTGAAGGTTATGGATTAACTGAAACCACAGCAGGGGCTACGCTCAACATCACATCTGCACATCGAGTGGGTTCAGTAGGTCGTCCCGTTCCTGGAACTTCTATCAAGATTGCAGATGATGGCGAAGTGCTTATTAAAGGGCCAATAGTCATGAGAGGTTACTGGCAAAATCAAGCAGCCGATGAGGAGGTTTTCACGGCAGATCGCTGGTTCCAATCCGGTGATCTTGGAAAGTTGGATGACGATGGCTTCCTCTACATAGTAGGGCGTAAGAAAGAGTTAATTGTTACTGCAGGCGGAAAAAATGTTGCACCTGCCGTCCTTGAAGATCGACTTCGCGCACATCCTCTCGTCAGTCAGTGCATGGTGGTGGGTGATAATCAGCCTTTCATCGCTGCACTCGTCACAATCGATCAAGATGCATTGAAATCTTGGGTCGCAAGTAACAAAAAAGAAGGTGCATCGCTTGCAGATCTGGCTAATGACCCCGACCTCATTGCCGTTATTCAAACCGCAGTGGATGAGGCAAATAAGGCAGTAAGTAAAGCGGAATCAATTCGAAAATTCACAATATTGGCAACAGACTTCACAATAGCTGGCGGTCACTTGACTGCGAAGCTGTCAATGAAGCGTGCAGTAATTTCCAAAGAGTTCGCCAAGGAGATTGAACAACTCTTTACTAAGTAATCATGTGAGCTCAAATCAGCGAGTCAAGCTCGCACAAGAATTACATGATGGGATCGCCCAAGACCTCGTGGGATTGGGTTATCGCGTCGACTCGTTAGTTGCTGCTTCAGGTACTCCCCCAGAACTACGCTCCGAACTTCGTTCGCTTCGATTTGTCTTAACCGAATTAGTCGAGAAAGTTAGACTGGAGATACTCACACTTCGTTCTAGCGGTGATGTACTGATATCACCGTATGAAACTTCGACGCAGTTCGAACTGCAGAGAGTTTTTGCAGAACTCTTGCGAAATTCTCTTGAACACTCACTCGCAACATTGCTGACCATACTTGTACAGGACAACGGGATTGGTGGCGCAAGTGAAAAGAGGGACCACTATGGGCTTGCCGGAATTACGGAGCGTGTCAAGAATTTGCATGGAGATATCGATATTAAGTCAGATTCACTTGGGACACGCATAATAATTAAAATTCCGGTAGTCCACCCATGACACGTATTTTGATCATTGACGATCACGCAGTGGTTCGAGAAGGTTTAAAAACCGCCTTACGGGCTCATGGTTTTGAAATAGCTGCAGAGGCGGCTAACTCTGCAGAGGCCCGAGCGCAAATAGCTCACACGAATCCTGATGCAATCATTGTTGATCTTAATCTTCCGGATGGAAGTGGCTTTGACATAGTCACCTGGGCCCGAAGTATCTCTAAAACAATTGGAATCGTTGTGCTCACCCTCAACGAGTCCAATGACTATCTTCTTGCAGCGATGAATGCAGGTGCAAGTGCTTTTGTCGTCAAAAGTGCTCCTATTGATGAGTTGATTGCTGCAATAACGCTTTCACTTGCTTCGCCACTTAGTTTTAGTGCTAAAGGCATGAAGGCAGCAATCAATGCAGCATCGACAATGTCTTCGCTGACCGCCAGAGAATTTGATGTCTTATCACTTCTGCCCCAAGGTATGTCTACAAAAAATATCGCTACGGTTTTATTCTTGAGTGAGGCAACAATCAAAACGCATTTAGCCGCCATCTATAGAAAATTAGAGGTTTCTAATCGAACTGCCGCAGTTCATGCAGCGCGTAAACAAAATTTATTTATTCAATAATGCTTTGAATTCATCTACCCAAATCTGCCATCGCCATTTTTCTATGATCCACTCGCGCCCAGCGGCACCCATAGCCACAGACTTGTCTGGGTTTTGCAACATTTCAATCGCAGCCACTGCTATAGCTGCGCTGTCTAAACCATCAACAACTACACCAGTCACGCCTTCAATCACGGCATCTGGTGCCCCACCCGATGAACCAGCAATAACGGGCAATCCACATGAACTTGCCTCAAGATAAACAATGCCTAAGCCTTCAACTTCTAGCCCACGAAAACGCGATCGTGATGGCATTGCAAATACATCTCCAACACAAATATATTGCGGAAGTTCACCGTATTGAATTCGACCAATAAATGTCACACTCTCATTTAATGCAAATTCATCCACTAACTTTTGTAGTTTATCGCGGTACGGCCCTTCCCCAATTAAGAGAAGATGTGCATCAGGTACCTCTCTAATAATTGCACTCATTGCCTCAATTAAAAAGTCCTGACCTTTGCGATGAACTAATCGTCCTACAGAGACAATTACTTTTTTACCTTTCAAATCTAAGGAGTCTTTT
>CANKCT010000110.1 GCA_947480465.1 Actinomycetota bacterium | reverse complement strand
GGGTTAAGAACCTGGCCAATTAACCATCGCAACGATAAGTCTGCAAGAACTTGACTACCAGTAATTTCAGCAAGGGCTGCAGAAAAATCTGACCATAATGGGTGCTTAGTTGCGGAAAGTGCTTGTGTCAACGGGGCTAAATCAAAAGTTCGCATCCGTGCAAGAGCTGGATCTGTTGAAATCTGTATCGAGAGAAGTTCTAACGCATCCGTTGCATTTGGTGCACTGCGGGCAATTGCGATAAGTCGTACACATTCAGATTCGCACAGTGCCAGGATTACACTCTCTTTGTCGCGATAATGATTATATAAAGTTGCACGTGACACTTCCGATGTATCAGCAATCTCTATCATTGACATTTTTGCTAGGCCAACAGTTGCAATGAGATTTTTTGCCCCACTCATGATTGCACTTTGCGTGCGGCGGTGTGTGTTTACTTGGGGGGCGTATTTATTAAGCGGCATCGACGACGGTGAGCGTTACGCTCTCATGACGAGATAATTCGATTGAAACATCACTAAAAACTTGGGAAAGTGAAAGTCCAAGAGCCGCACAGATTGCATTGAGCAGTTCTGAGGATGCCTCTTTTTGTCCACGCTCTACTTCTGAGAGATATCCGAGTGAGACCCGGGCAGCTCGTGCAACATCGCGCAAAGTACGACCTTGGGTTGTACGCGCGGTGCGAAGGGTAAGGCCAACAGCTTCACGTACTAATGCCATGGATCCCCCTTACCTATTAATTGCCTATTAACTGCGATGTCTAAGGATACGCGCAAATGTTGCAATCGCACTCGCTGTTGCAGCGTTTCGCACAGTTTCACGCTCACCCGAGAGGGAAAGTTCAATTGTCTGACAAACAGGACCTTCTATTGCAACCCATACCGCACCTACCGGGTGGCCATCCAAGGGATTGGGGCCAGCTACTCCCGTCGTCGCAATTGCCCAAGTAGATCCGAATGTTTTAATTGCCCCACGCGCCATGGCGATAGCGGCTTCTTCGCTGATTGAGGAATGTTCTGCAATTAATTGTGGATCGACAAAGAGATGAGAAATTTTTATCTCATCGCGATATGCAGTCAATCCTCCAATGAATATATCGGATGCCCCGGCGATACTGACGATTGCCGAACTCACTGATCCGGCCGTTAAAGATTCAGCCGTGCTTAGCGTTTCAGATTTATGGCGCAAGGTATCGATGATCTCAGTTGCTAGCTCAATGATGTCTGATGAGAGCGCCATGTTTCCCTACTTTGCCGATTTGAAGGCTGACTGTACATAGTAAAAGCCGGTTGCGATAGTGAGCACAACCGCAATTGCCATAAAGCCATCGCGAAACCAGTAAAGGCCTGGGCTAAGCGGCAATACATAGAATCCAACACCAAAGTTCTGCATAGTTGATTTAATCTTGCCGCCCTTATTAGCTGCAATCACGCCGCGTTTAATAATCGACAAACGGAATATGGTGATTCCAATTTCTCGGACCAAAATAACCACAGTAATCCACCAAGGAAGGCGACCCAGAATTGATAGAGAGATCATGGCTGTACCAATCATCACTTTATCGGCGACGGGATCTAGAAATTTACCAAACTCAGTAATTGAATTTCTACTTCGCGCTAATTTTCCATCAGCAATATCAGATAAACCAAGAATGAAAAATACAATCCATGAAATGTATTGCCACTGGGGATCTTCACCGCCGTTTTTAAATAACGTGTAAGCACCGACAGGTACAAAAATGAGTCGAGCAACTGTAATAAAGTTAGGCGTTATAAAAGCTGGGATTTTCATAGAGCTTTAGCCACTAAATCTGCGCCCATTGAATCAATCACTACGGCGTTAACATACTGACCGACTGTAAAGTCTGTACCGATAAATGAAGTAGAGCCGTCTACTTCTGGGCCTTGATGAGCTGCTCGACCTTCTTGAAGTTCGGCATCCTCAATTAGTACTCGGATTTGTTCCCCAATTCGCGCCTGCGCCCGCGAAGAAACCATCTCATCAGCCAAAGATGACAGTGTCTCTAACCGTTGAGCAATCACGTCTGTATCTACTTTCTCGCCAAGATTGAGAGCTTCAGTGTTATCTTCATCGGAGTATCCGAATACACCAACGGCATCTAACTTTGCTTGTGTTATAAATGTCGCGAGTTCATCAAAATCTTCTTGAGTTTCTCCCGGGAATCCAACAATAAAGTTAGATCTAATTCCAGCTTCGGGAGATAGAACTCGAATTTGATTTATGAGGTGAAGGAATTTTTCATTGTCACCAAATCGGCGCATTCGACGTAGAACTGTTGGGCTCGTGTGTTGGAATGATAGATCAAAGTAAGGCATAGTTTTAGGTGTTGCAATCATTGCTTGAATCAAAGTGGGGCGCATTTCTGCAGGTTGCAAATATGAAAGTCGGACTCGCTCGACTCCATCAATTGCAGCAATCTCTGGCAATATTTTCTCCATCAGTTGAAGATCGCCTAAGTCTTTGCCGTACGACGTTGTGTTCTCACTGACAAGGAACAGCTCAGTTACCCCATTCGCGACCAACCATCTGGCTTCATCCATAATTTCATGTGGTCTGCGTGAAACAAATGAACCTCGAAAATAAGGAATTGCGCAAAATGAACACCGTCGATCACAGCCCGAAGCAATTTTCAAGGGGGCCCAAGGATCAGTACCTAAACGTTTACGAGTAAATTCTTCACTGATGCGATTATCGGCGCGATCAACAGGTGCTATCGGCAATAATGCGCGCCGATCACGTGGAATATGCGGTACATGTTTATTTCCTGCAACGATTGATTGCAAGCGGGCGGAAATATCTTTGTAATCATCAAAACCTAAAATTGCATCGGCCTCAGGTAGCGCACTTGCTAACTCTTGGCCATAGCGCTCGGCCATACATCCAACAGCTACAACAGCGCGCGTTGTGCCGTGACCTTTGAGAGAATTCGCCTCTAAGAGCGCGTCAATTGAATCTTTCTTTGCCGATTCAATAAATCCACATGTGTTAACTAGCGCAACTTCTGCAGATTCAACGTCTTCAACCAACGTCCAACCATCTGCAGCTAATCTGCCAGCTAACTCCTCGGAGTCAACTTCATTACGTGAGCACCCTAAAGTGACGACTGCAACGGTGCGCTTCATTGAATGAATCTTACCGTGTTATGAATCTACTCCAAACGACACGCTAACCACTTGCCCATTAGCTCCAATTGGATCGATGCTTTTTCCATTGACCTCTAAATCGACTCCCCCAGCATTACCCACTTTTAAATCCAGGCGTTGGTCACTAGTAAACGTACGAACCTCACCTTGTGAAATTTCACCGCTGAATAAGGTGCGTCCAGAGGCATCCGAAACAAATATCCAACTTTTATCGCGAACGGCATTGATTATTACACTCACACCTGTGCCAGTTGAAAAAGTACTTTGCTCTGAAGGAGCTACTTCTGGTGACTGTGTAACCACCGGACTACTAGATTCCGAAACCTCCACTCTTGGGGTTGCATTTTGTCTCATTGAAATATTTGATAAAACAATTTGCATCACGCCAGCAATTCCAAGACACGCTATAGAGATAATTAGAAGTGACTTCAAAGAGATTTTGGGCTTGTTGTTTGGTCTTTGCATAATTGAGTTTTCAACAAGGAGATCGCTCATCGTGCGCGCCTCTATACCATGCTCTTCGTCAAAGACTCTCAAGAGTTCGGCTTGGTCTGCTTTAAGTGCAATTGCAATATTTCGAATGTGGCCTCGTGCATATGTATGACCACCACAATTTGAAAAATCATCTTTTTCAATTTGATTCAACACGGTGGCTCGAATATTTGTGGCACTGGCCAATTCTGCAAGGGAAAACCCAGCAGCTTTGCG
>CANKCT010000109.1 GCA_947480465.1 Actinomycetota bacterium | reverse complement strand
TTTCGATTGGCGGTGGTGTCGTTTCTATTGGTGGGCGTGGGGGAAAGTTTGCACATCGAGATGGACTCGGCAGCACTTTTGGTGACGAAGGTGGTGGTTTCTGGCTCGGAAAATTAGGAATCACGAAGGCACTTGGAATCAGACAAGGTCGTGGAGATGATGCTGACTTTTTGCGCGTAATGAACGCTCAAGTTTTGGCTTATGACTCGCTCGACGTAAAGAATGGGTCAGATGCTGCAACTCTTGCAATTTCATCAGCGCATGCAGTACTAGATGCGGCAGATGCAGGTATCAAAACCGCGATAGCGATTCGAAATGAGGGAGCATATTTACTAGCTCAAACCGTAGTTTCTTCATGGATAGGTGCAAGTGGATTATTAAATGAGTCTCCTGAAATTGCCATACAAGGTGGTCCATCTCGAAACGAGAGTTATGTCGAAACGATTCAGTCAAATATTAGTAAGCAAATACCGAATGCGAAGTTTGTAACCGCTCGTGGTGATAACTTAGATGGCGCAGAATGGATAGCCGAAAACATGATTGATGATTCTCCTCCCCTAATGCGGTGGGGCAAAAGTTAAATTCTCACCGCTAAATTAATCCAAATTCGCTTGCTTTTGCCACAAGTTCTTCACGAACACTTGGATGAGCAGCGTTATGGATGATATTGATTGCTTGATCATTTTGTGAATGGCCAAAACATGCAGCGACTCCTTGCTCAGTCACGACATAGGAGTGTTGGAAATGAGTGATGTTGCTCTGCAAACGGGGAACTATCGTTGAGACATTTGCTTTTGGATGCCATGAAGGTAAAGCCACAAATGATTGCCCGCCACGACTATGAAGCGCACCTACGATGAAATCTGTGGAACCGCCAAAACCACTATAAATCTTTCCGCGCACATGGCTAGCGTTTGCTTGGTCAAATAAATCCACTTCTAGAGCGCTATTAATAGAAGTCATCTTTGCTTGGCGAGAAATTTGAGATGGATCGTTTGTTCTTTCGGTTCTGAGCATTCTTACTTTTTTATTCAGATCTAGCCACTGATATAACTCAGAACTACCAAAGATAAAGGAAGCAGTGATGAGAATTTCATCATCCAATGTTCCGGCTTTGCTCAGTTCGAGAACACCGTCTGAAAACATCTCTGTCCAAATTCGCATACCTTTTCTATCTTTAAGTGCCATGAGTACCGCATCTGGTACTCCACCAATACCTAACTGCAAAGTTGAATTATCCTCAATTAAACTGGCAATTCGGCTGCCAATCTCTGCCTGGATATCAGTTATTGGCGCAATAGGTTTCTCTTGTAATGGCTCATCAACCTCAACTAAATAGTCGATTTCACTCTCATAAATCTGTGCATCCCCATAGGTATAAGGCATCTGCTTATTGGATTGAGCTATGACTAGACCACCATGTGCACGTGCAGTTTCAATCGACCGTGGCAAAATATTGACTTCAGTCCCGAGGCTAACCGTGTCAAAACGTTTTTGTGACGTATGCAGAAAAACAACATCTGGCCGATAAAAATTACGGATTAAGACAGGTAATAGTGAAAGCCTGGAAGGTATGTAATCAAGTCGCGGGTGATTGCGCATTGCAGGGCCAACGAAGGCGGTTTCATAGGTAATCCCGTCTCGATTTGGAATATCACCATGTGCATTGAGCATGTGTAGTTTGAACTCAGGAATAACATCATTTGCAATTTTTAACAACGTTTGTGGAGCTGAAAAATTACCTGAAGCAATTATCCTGGGGTTACTAGGTAAATTCGCAAGAATAGATTTCAGCTGATCTGAATTTATTACTCGCATGAGGCTATTCTATGCCTCGCGCGTTATATCATCGTGGTGAGGTGATTAACAATGTTGCAGCTAAAAATAGAATTCCAACTGCTGAAATAGCGGTTAAAGCTCGACGTACTTTCGGTCTTGCCAATGTAGTGGTAGCCCTCCCAATTATGCTTATAAGGAATGTGTACCACGAGGCAGAAACAATTGCCTGAACGATTGAGAGCGAAAATATTCCCCACCCTAAATTGAAATCTTTCGGTACAAATGCAGGTATAAATGCCACTGCAAATACTGCAGCTTTTACATTTGTTAAGTTAGTGACTAAGCCGAGTCTGAAAGCGGGGCCCAAACCCTGCTTTGTATTGCCTTCGAAATCAAATTTTCCGAATTCTTTGCGCAAGGACCAAAGAGTTTGCAAGGCTAAGAATGTTAAGAAAATTACACCGGCATATTTGAGAGCAGCATATGCCGTCTCAGATCGTGCAAAGATTTGTGACAAACCAATAGCCGACGCAATTCCCCAAAAAACTAACGCGCTACTCGTACCAACAAGTGTCGTATAAGCAGTTTTAGTTCCACCAACAATTGCTTGACGTAAAATCATTGCCACTGTTTGACCTGGAACAAGCGCCAATAAAAAGGCAGTTGCAATGAAGGCAGGAAGAACCTTCATCAGTGAAACCATACGTAGCCCCGAAGGGATTCGAACCCTCGTAGCTGACTTGAGAAGCCAGAGTCCTAGGCCGCTAGACGACGGGGCCGTGCCTGAAAAATATAACTAGGACAAAACATATTAAGTTGTACGTGCTTGGTGCGCTGGGGTACCAGGACTCGAACCTAGACTTACTGAACCAGAATCAGCAGGGCTGCCAATTACCCCATACCCCAAGTTGCTTGTAGTGGCAAAGAATACCGTATTGCCTAGAGTGTTAAAGCCGCCGCAATTCTCGATAAAGAGGCCGCTTTGCCCAGTAACTCCATCGATTCAAACAGGGGTGGAGAAATAGTGCTGCCGGTAGTTGCAATACGCACTGCGCCAAAAGCTACTCGCGGCTTTAAACCCAACTCCTCAATTAGTGATGTCCGAAGCGCTGATTCGATTGCATCGTGCGTCCAATCCGTAATTGGCTCAAGCTCTTTGAGTGATCGCAATAGGACTTCCTTTGCTCCGGCATCAGTGACCTTAGAAAGGCTTTCTGGCTCAATCGCAAAATCCTTGACGAAGAGAAACTTGAGCATCGCTGGAATCTCACTCAACATAATAATGCGCTCTTGAATGATAGGTAGAGCCCGTTTTACAAGAGCTACTTCATCCTCTGTCCCGCTAATTACTTGGGCTTTAATAAGGAATGGGAGTGCCCACGTTAAAAAATCGTCAATAGTTAATGCTCGAATCTTGTCGCCATTGATTGCTTCAAGTTTTTTCATATCAAAACGAGCAGGCGAACTATTTACCTTCTCGACTGTGAAGAGTTCACACAACTCTTTCATTGTGAGGTTTTCACGATCATCTCCTGGAGACCAACCCAAAAGTGCCAGGTAGTTACATATTGCTTCAGGCAAGAATCCCTTGTCGCGATACCAAGCGATAGATACCTCGCCATTTCGTTTTGAAAGTTTTGCATTATCTGCACCCATGACAAAGGGAAGATGTGCAAAGACTGGATAATCTTCCAGCGAAACTCCCATTGCTTGATAAACGCGAATCTGTCGAGGTGTTGATGAGAGTAGATCCTCGCCACGCAATACGTGGGTAACTTTCATCAAAATGTCATCAACGGCAACGGCAAGTGTGTAAAGCGGAGAACCATCGGCACGAACTAAAACAAAGTCTGGAACAAACTTATGGTCAAAAGCCATTTCACCGCGGATTAAATCGTTAAAAGTAGTTCCGCCGTCTGGCATACGCATGCGAACAACGGCTGCACGACCTTGAGATTTGTATTCTGCGATTTGATCTGCCGTTAAATCGCGGCAATGCCCGTTGTAACCAGGCGCTTGATTTGCTGCACGTTGAGCTTCACGAACCGCTTCTAACTCCTCAGGCGAGCAGTAACAGTGATAAGCATCTTTTTGTTCAATAAATTTTGCTGCCCAGTGGGAATAAATCTCCAAACGCTG
>CANKCT010000108.1 GCA_947480465.1 Actinomycetota bacterium | reverse complement strand
GCACTTAAAGAGCATCCTGAATTGTTTAAAGAATACTTTGCAACAGTTATTCCGGTGGGGGATAACAAGTTTGCTGCACTCAATACATCAGTCTGGTCTGGTGGTTCTTTTATTTACGTGCCAAAAGGCGTGCATGTAGATATTCCTCTCCAAGCTTACTTCCGTATTAATACTGAAAATATGGGTCAATTTGAAAGAACTCTTATTATCGCTGACGAAGATTCATATATTCACTACGTTGAAGGTTGTACGGCACCTATTTACAAATCTGATTCACTTCATTCAGCAGTTGTTGAAATTGTCGTGAAGAAGGGTGCTCGGGTTCGTTACACAACTATTCAAAACTGGTCAAATAACGTTTACAACTTGGTTACAAAACGCGCAACATGTGCGGAAGGTGCAACCATGGAATGGGTCGATGGAAATATTGGCTCGAAAGTTACGATGAAATACCCTGCAATTTTTCTTATGGGCCCACATGCAAAAGGTGAAACCCTTTCACTCGCTTTTGCAGGCGAAGGCCAACATCAGGACTCTGGCGCAAAAATGGTACATGCCGCGCCTTACACATCGTCATCTGTTATTTCAAAGTCGGTTGCACGAAATGGTGGACGCACTTCATACCGTGGTCTGGTGCAGGTACAAGAGGGTGCGCATCATTCGAAGAGCACAGTTAAATGTGATGCATTATTAGTAGATACGATTTCACGTTCTGATACATACCCTTATGTTGATATTCGTGAAGATGACGTCTCTATGGGACACGAGGCAACTGTTTCAAAAATTAGCGATGACCAACTCTTTTACCTGATGTCACGAGGATTAACAGAGGATGAGGCGATGGCAATGATCGTTCGCGGGTTTATTGAGCCAATCGCTCGTGAACTCCCAATGGAATATGCCCTAGAGCTCAATCGCTTAATTGAACTTCAAATGGAAGGTGCTGTTGGTTAATGTCACTTGCAACAACCAATTATTTAACACCGACGGGGCGTGAAGAGGCCTGGCGATTCACGCCGCTTAAACGCTTGCAGGGCCTTCATGATGGTGCTGCAATCGATGGACAGCGAACTTCGCTTGTCACTAAATCTAGCCTGCCTGTAGGGGTCAACTTTGTCCGTGAGAGTTTGCAACCATTAGCTTCTAGTGATGATGTGATTATTGAGCGAGTGCGCGGTCTAGCTGAAGAAGTTTCCCATCTTTCGATCGCCGCTAATTGTGAACTATCCGAACCAATCTTTCTGGGTCGAGTCCTCGGTGCTCTCGATACTGCAGAGTTTTCCCGCGTGCGCATTTCACTTGGAGCACACGCAGTAGCAACCGTAGTTCTTGAAAATACCGGGGATACCGTTTTAGCGGAAGACTTGGAAATCTCACTCGCGCCAGGTTCTTCACTTAAATTCGTCACTATTCAAGAGTTTGAATCCAAGAGCGTTTATACCGCACGACATCATGCAGTTGTAGATAAAGATGCTCATTTTAAATCCATCACGATAACTGTTGGAGGCGATGTTGTGAGAATTCTTCCTACAGTTGAATTTATTGCGCCAGGTGCATCAGCCGAACTTCTAGGTGTTTATTTCGCAACTTCAGGTCAATTCTTTGAGCACCGCATGCATGTGGATCACGCCGTTCCTCATGCAAAGTCTCGAGTTAACTACAAAGGGGCTTTGGTCGGTCGAGATACTCATACAGTATGGATCGGTGACGTTCTCATTCGTGCCATTGCAGAGGGCACTGACACTTATGAACTTAACCGTAATTTGTTATTGAGCGACGGTTCTCGTGCAGATTCGGTTCCGAATTTAGAGATTGAAACTGGTGAAATCGTTGGAGCCGGACATGCGAGCACAACAGGTCGATTTGATGACGAACAACTTTTCTACCTGATGTCACGAGGAATATCTATGGAAAATGCTCGACGCCTTGTAGTTCGTGGATTTTTTAATGAGATTATCACTGAGATTGGCATTGAAGGTGTCCAGGAAAGACTAATGCAACGTATCGATGGCGAACTAGAAAAGGCTGGTGTTTAAATGTCTGATTTCCAGTTGGATCAACTCAAAAATGGCGCGCCAGTGAAACTTGAGAAAAACGGCAAATCAATATGTGTAGTGCGGGTCGATAACGAAGTATTTGCCATTGATGATACCTGTTCACATTCAGATGCTTCATTGTCTGAAGGAGATGTTACTGATTTCAAAATCGAATGTTGGCTTCACGGTGCTGAGTTTGATTTAAGAACTGGGCAAGCGCTCACGTTACCTGCAAATATTGCATTGCAAACATATTCAGTAGATGTTAAAGACAATTCCGTCACGGTCGAGATTTAGAGAGAAGAGAAGAAAATGAGCAGATTAGAAATTCGCAATTTACAGGTCTCTGTTAACACAGACGCAGGAGCAGTCGAAATTCTCAAAGGCGTAGATCTAACAATCAACTCTGGAGAAACACATGCAATCATGGGACCAAACGGTTCAGGTAAATCCACTCTCGCATATTCAATCGCTGGCCACCCTAAGTACACGATTGTTGGCGGTAGCGTAACTCTTGATGGCGCTGACGTTCTTGAAATGTCTGTCGATGAGCGTGCGAAAGCTGGATTGTTTCTCGCGATGCAGTATCCAGTAGAAGTTCCAGGGGTTTCAGTTTCAAACTTCTTACGAACTGCAGCAACAGCGCTTCGAGGAGAAGCCCCAAAACTTCGCACGTGGGTTGGTGAAGTAAAGGAGGCTATGGAGGCACTGAATATGGATCCAGCATTTGCATCTAGAAATGTAAATGAAGGTTTCTCCGGAGGCGAAAAAAAGCGTCATGAAATTATGCAGCTTGAACTGCTGAAACCAAAAATTGCAATCCTGGATGAGACTGATTCTGGGCTAGATGTAGATGCACTTCGGATCGTTTCTGAGGGCGTGAACCGCGCGAAAGACAAGAACAATTTAGGTGTACTACTAATTACGCACTACACGCGAATTCTTAAGTACATTAAGCCGGATTTCGTTCATGTTTTTGCAAATGGTCACATAGTAGAAGAAGGTGGACCAGATTTGGCTGACAAGCTCGAAGCTAATGGATATGCAGATTACGTGAGCAAGTAATATTCATGACGTTTTCACCCGAACTGATACGCAAAGATTTCCCAATTTTTGAACGTACAGTTCGTGGTGGAAAAAAACTTGTTTATTTAGACAGTGGTGCGACAAGCCAAAAGCCAATCTCTGTCCTTGACGCCGAGACTAATTTCTACCGTCTCCATAATGCAGCGGCGCATAGAGGTGCTCATCAGTTAGCTGAAGAAGCTACGGAAGCCTATGAAGGTGCACGCGAGATTGTTGCGAATTTTTTAAGTGCACCAGGTGGATCACAAGAGATTGTTTTTACGAAGAGTGCAACTGAAGCTTTGAATTTATTGGCTTATGCAATGGGTAATGCTCGTATGGGAAATCGCTTTCATATTGGGCCACAGGATCGAATTGTGGTTACTGAAATGGAGCACCATTCAAATTTGGTTCCATGGCAGCAATTAGCAGATCGCACTGGAGCCGAACTTGCTTGGTTCGAGGTAACACCCGATGGGCGTTTGGATTTATCGTTAGTTGATTCAGTAATTACACCCAATACAAAAATTGTTTCGCTCACGCATCAATCCAATGTTCTTGGAACAATCAATCCTCTTGAAGAGATTGTGCGTAGAGCACATGAGGTAGGTGCGGTAGTTATCCTTGATGGGTGCCAATCGGCCCCGCATATGAAAATTGATGTAGGGCAACTAGGCGTAGATTTTTTTGCATTTTCTGGTCATAAAGCGCTCGGGCCTACTGGTATTGGAGTTTTGTGGGGGCGTAAGAATCTTTTGGAAGAGTTGCCACCATTCCTCTTTGGTGGCTCCATGATTGAAATGGTCACTATGACAACTGCTACTTGGGCGCCAGTACCCCAAAAGTTCGAGGCGGGAGTGCCAAATATGGCACAGGCT
>CANKCT010000107.1 GCA_947480465.1 Actinomycetota bacterium | reverse complement strand
CGCGCGGGGCAGCTGAGCGTGCTTTGGTCTATATGGGCTTAGAAGCGGGCACACCGCTTAAAAAGATAGCCATTGACACTGTTTTCTTAGGCTCTTGCACAAATGGTCGAATCGAAGATTTACGGGCAGCGGCTGAAGTTGTAAAAGGCAAAAAAATTGCATCAACGCTTCGCATGTTGGTCGTACCTGGCTCTGCCCGTGTTCGCTTAGAGGCAGAGGCTGAAGGTTTAGATAAAGTCTTTATTGATGCAGGTGCTGAGTGGCGCAACGCTGGTTGTTCAATGTGTCTTGGAATGAACCCAGATCAGTTAGCGGTGGGAGAGCGGTCTGCATCAACATCAAATAGAAACTTTGAAGGTCGCCAAGGTAAAGGCGGACGTACTCACTTAGTCAGTCCACTCGTGGCAGCTGCAACTGCACTTCGTGGAACACTTTCATCACCGGCAGATTTGTAAGGGAGTAAAAATGGATAAGTTCATCACTCATACAGGTAGTGCGGTTCCACTTCGTCGAAGTAATGTTGACACAGATCAGATAATTCCGGCAGTCTATTTAAAGCGTGTGACGCGCAGTGGATTTGAAGATGGCTTATTTGCTGCTTGGCGCAATGATCCAGAGTTCGTTCTTAATCAACCTGCGTATAAAGCTGCAACAATTCTTGTTGCCGGAGTTGACTTTGGTACTGGCTCATCACGCGAGCATGCGGTCTGGGCATTGCAAAATTACGGTTTCAAAGTGGTGATCTCTAGTCGATTTGCAGATATTTTCCGCGGTAACTCATTAAAGGGTGGTCTGCTCACTGTGATTCTGGAACAAAGTGATGTGGAAGCGATTTGGGCTGCAATTGAAGCTGATCCCACAACTCAGATAACTGTCGATTTGGAAAGCCGTAAAGTTTCATATAACGGTGTTGTGCGTGAATTCGCTATCGATGATTACACCAGGTGGCGTCTCATGGAGGGTCTAGATGACATCGGTTTGACCGTTAAAAACAGTGATTTTATCGATGCTTTTGAGCAAACTCGCGCATCGCATAAGCCTTTAACTCTTCCAATCAAGGGATAAACAAGCGTAAATCAATGTTTTTTTGTATGGTGGGCCTAAACTTTAATTAACCCTCAAGTGTTCCTTGAGGGTTTTTTATGTGTATTACATAGGTTTTTTGCGCATTATTGAAAAAATAAATATTGCGACACGCCTACGTTAATAGCACTAACAAGCAACTTGTGCGCGTAAGTTTACGAACACGTTAAGCAATTGCTTAACATTTACGCGTAAATAAGGGGAATTCAATGAATAAGGCCCAATTCATTGCGGCGTTGGCACCACACTTCAACGACAGCAAGAAGGAAGCAGCACACGCTGTAGACATCGTTTTTGACACAATCGTTCGTACGCTCCATAAAGGCGAAGACGTGATGATTAACGATTTCGGAAAGTTTAAGAAGGTTGATCGCAAGGCACGTATGGGTCGTAACCCATTCACAGGCGAGACAATCAAGATCAAGGCGTCAAAGAAGGCTCGTTTCTTGCCTGCAAAGGGCTTGAAGGACGTCATCTCAGGCGAGCGCAAGCTTGGACCTGCTCCAAAGCCAGAACCAAAGCCAGTTGTTAAGGCTGTTGCAAAGCCAGTTGCTAAGAAGGCAGCGAAGAAGGCTCCAGCAAAGAAGAAGGTTGCTGCAAAGAAGCCAGCAGCTAAGAAGGCTCCAGCAAAGAAGAAGGTTGCTGCAAAGAAGCCAGCAGCTAAGAAGGTCGTGAAGAAGGCTAAGAAGAAGTAGTACTTCTTTCAGGAGGCGGGGCTGGCATACGCTAGCCCCGTTTTCTATTTCTACGCACTAACATTGGGATATGACGGAGTACAAGGTTTCATATGCTCCACCAGTAGGAAAGCCATTAGGTACCAATGCAGCGTTTAAAATAGGAACAACGGTCGTTATACCCATTCTTAACTTAGTGGGCAAGAAAATTTGGCGTGGCGGAGAAAAGATTCCGAAGAGCGGCCGTGTCATAGTGGCTAGTAACCATGTGTCGTATTTGGATGTTTTATTTCTTACACACTTTCTTTACCGTAGTGGGCGTGCGCCACGATATATCGGTAAAGAGGGTGTCTTTAAAGTTCCGGTCATTGGAAAGATTGTTTTAGCTGCGGGACAAATACCAGTTGTACGCGAGGGAAAAGATGCTGCCAAAGCTTTAGAGCATGCAGTGAAAGTTCTCAATGCGGGCCATTTACTGGGCGTGTACCCCGAAGGAACGCTCACGCGGGATCCACAAGGGTGGCCCATGGTGGCAAAGACTGGTTTAGCGCGGTTGGCAATTATGACGAAAACTCCAGTGATTCCAATTGCGCAGTGGGGTTCACAAATTGTTATGCCCACGTATGAAAAAAAGATTAAGTTTTTTCCGCGAACTCCAATAAAGATTCTAGTTGGAGAGCCCTTGGATTTATCAGTTTGGTATGGAAAAGAAAATGACCCTGCTGCACTTGTTGAGGCAACTGCATTTGTTATGCGAGCGATAACAGATTTACTAGAAGAACTCCGCGGCGAAAAGCGCCCAGTTGAAATTTTTGACCCGCACACTTCAGATTTACCGCGAACCGGAAATTTTAAAAAGAAACGATGAGTAAAGTCACGGTATTCGGAGCTGGGCAATGGGGAAGTACCATGGCCCAAGTACTCTCTGATGCTGGAAATCATGTTTTAATGTGGGGCCGCGATCAAGCAGTAATCGATGAGATTAATAAAAGTCGTACAAACTCAAAGTACTTAGATAATAGCATTTTACCCAATGGAATTAGTGCAACAACTAACCTGACTGATGCCTTCGAATACTCATCGATATATGTGTTAGCAGTTCCAGCTCAGTCTTTGAGAGAGAATCTCAAAGCTTGGAAAAACTTAGCTGCACCTAATGCCCTCTTTATCAGCACCCTTAAAGGTATTGAGGTCTCTACTCAACTTCGAATGTCGCAGATTATTCAAGACGTAATGGAAACAGATAATGTTGCGATTATTACTGGACCTAATCTGGCAAATGAATTAATTCTGCGGCAACCAGCCGGAGCAGTCGTAGCTGCACACACAAACATCATTGCCGAAAAAACCGTAAAGTTATTTGCAACGCCTTATTACCGTGTCTACACATCAGTAGATGTTTTAGGATGTGAATTTGCAGGTGCGATCAAATCCATTATCGCTTTGGCTGTTGGCATGTCCATCGGAATGGGATTTGGTGAAAATACTCAGGCCATGGTGATTACTCGTGGCCTCAATGAAGTTGCTCGACTTTCGGCAGCGCATGGCGCTGACCCGCTTAGTTCAGCAGGCTTGGCAGGGATGGGCGATCTAGTTGCAAGTTGCGGATCCCCACTTTCGCGAAATCGCACTTTCGGCGAAGTCTTAGGACGGAGCGGTTCTATGGCCACCGCGCGTGAGCAGGTTGCAAAAACTGTTGAGGGCGTAGCCTCTTCCAGTGCAGTTTTACAGATTGCAAAAAATGTGGGAATCGAGGTTCCAGTGATTGAAGCCGTAGCCGATGTATGTGCTGGCACACTGACCCCTATGCAGGCTTTTGATCGCCTCATGGAGATTACAACACGTGGAGAGAACTTCATTCGATGAGTAAGCAAACTATTGCCATTATTTGTGGTGGGCGAAGCAGCGAACATGAAATCTCATGTTTATCAGCTGGGGGAGTTCTTAGTGGATTAGATGGATCGTTATTTGATGCGATTTTGATTGGAATAACTAAAGCAGGAAACTGGGTATTACTCCCCAACGATTATCCGCTAACTATCGTTAATGGCCAGCTCCCGACAGTTGATGAGAATGCCACACCATTAGTTGCCGATGTTCATGGGTTTTCAGTAAATGGATCATCACTTAAAGTTGATGCAGTCTTTCCCGTATTGCATGGTCCTTATGGCGAAGATGGAACAATTCAGGGATTTCTTGAGACTGCAAACATTCCTTACGTGGGTAGTGGCGT
>CANKCT010000106.1 GCA_947480465.1 Actinomycetota bacterium | reverse complement strand
GTCGACGCGTACATTGGATTAGGCGCACTAAACGCAATGGAGTTATAGCCCCAATAGTTTCTCCTGCCACGATTATGAATTGCAGGTTCAGTTAAGGATGCCGCGATTGGCAAAAGTTCAATCGCCGTGATTCCAAGAGATTTTAAATGTGCAATTGTGCTGGGATGGCCTAAAGCTTTATAAGTGCCGCGTTCATTCTCAGGTATTTCTGTGTTCTTTGCAGTCAGACCTTGTACATGGGCTTCATAGATAATCATCTGCGACCATGTAATTAACGGCCGCTCAATATGTCGGACAGGAAAATCAGTTACTACCGAATGCGGTACATACATTGCGCTATCGCGATCATCACGAAGATTTAAGTCTCCAGAACCTGTGCCGTCTTCGGCTACATGGCCATAAATCTCAGGAACATAAGATAGGTCACCAGCAATTTGATGTGTGTACGGATCAATCAAGAGTTTTGCTGCATTAAATCGCACACCATGTTCTGGTGCCCAAGGTCCGTAAATTCGATATCCATAGCGCTGACCAGGTCGAACTCCCGCTAAGTAGCCATGCCAGATTGGCCCATTGCGATGTGACATTGCAAAGCGAGTTTCAACTAGCTTCCCATTAATTTCATTAAATAGGCAGAGTTCCACTGCATCAGCACCGTTAGACCAGATGGCAAAGTTTGCGCCACCTTCGGTAACGGTTGCGCCAAGGGTTCGAGGGTCTGCAGGAAGCACATGCGCAATACTGCCCTACGTGCGAGCCAACATTGGTAATTACTATTACCGGCAAGTAACATAGTGGATATGAAAATCGCAGTGTGCATAAAACAGGTCCCAGATTCTTGGGCTGAGAAAAAGATGGTGGACGGCACTCTGGACCGTGAGAATGTCGACGCAGTTTTAAATGATTTGGATGAATATGCCGTTGAAGAAGCGTTACGAATAGTAGAGGCACACGGCGGAAATGAAGATGATGGCCCAAACAGCGTCACTGTGATTTCCATGGGTCCTGCTCGAGCAACAGATGCTGTTCGCAAGGCTCTGTCAATGGGGGCTAATGCAGCAATTTTGATAACAGATGATGCGCTCGCTGGCGCAGATGCGTTGCTGACTTCAGAGGTTTTGGCGAAGGTGATTAGCACAGAGGGTTTTGATTTAGTGATTTGCGGGACTGAATCTACGGATGCACGTATGAGCGTTGTACCTGCGATGATTAGTGCTCGACTTGATTGGCCACAGTTGACCTTCGCAGGAAGCGTCACCGTTGATCCTTCACTTTCTCACGTGGCCATCTCGCGAATAACAGAAGCCGGTGTTGACTTGATCGAAGCAAGTTTTCCTGCGCTGATTAGTGTCGTTGAAAAAATTAACGAGCCACGGTATCCATCCTTTAAGGGAATCATGGCAGCTAAGAAGAGAAACATTGAAACAAGAGATTTAGCCGCAATTGGAATAAACGCACATAGTGCTTGGTCCCAAGTTATTGATAGCCAACTTCGCCCACCCCGTGCAGCTGGTATCAAAATAACTGATGATGGCACTGGTGGAGCTCAACTTGTTGACTTTCTAGCTGAAAGTAAATTGATATGAGTACCATTTTTATTCTTGCCGACTTCGTAAATGAAAAAGCGACTAAAACAACTTTTGAACTCGCTACTGCAGCCGCTCGGGTCGGTGATGTGGCGGCAGTTGTTTTAGCACCTATTGGTCAAGGTGTAGCTCGTGCAGCAACTTTAAACACTAGTCCGATAGCATCAATTATCATTGTTGAAAACTCTGATTTTCAAAATCATGGAGTAAGAGCTTGCGCCGATGCTATTGCACAGCTAATTTCTCAGAAATCCCCAGTTGCATTATTAGTTGCTTCACATGCATTTGGCAAAGAACTTGCTGCAAATGTGGCAGTTAAAACGAATTCTGGAATTATCACAGACGCAGTAGATGTTGATTCCAATCTAACTGCAACTCAAGTTATCTTTGGCGGATCGGCAACTGTTCATTCTAAAGTTAGTCAGGGAATTTCAATAATCACACTTCGGCCAAACTGCATCACTCCTGATCTGACTCCGTCCTCAGCAACGATTGAAAATATTGCATTGACGATTTCTGATTCAGCCAAGAAAGCTACTGTTAAGTCATCGCAAGCCCCTGTTAAAGGCGGTCGACCTGAATTAACTGAAGCAAATATTGTCGTGTCGGGTGGACGAGGAACCAATGGAGACTTTGCAGCAGTGGAAGCCTTTGCCGATTCATTAGGCGCTGCTGTTGGCGCATCGCGGGCTGCAACTGATGCAGGTTGGTATCCGCACTCACATCAAGTTGGCCAAACTGGTAAGACAGTGAGTCCGCAGCTCTATGTTGCTTGTGGCATATCCGGAGCGATTCAGCACCGTGCAGGTATGCAGACCAGCAAGGCAATTATCGTTATCAATAAAGATGCAGAGGCTCCAATTTTTGAACTCGCTGATTTTGGTGTCATCGGCGATCTATTTGCAGTGTTACCAGCGGCCACGGAGGGCGTTAAGTCACGTAAGTCCTAAGATTGCTCCTATGTCATCGATCTATGTAGACCATGCGGCTACCACGCCTATGGTTGAAGCGGCGATGAAGGCCATGGTCAATCAACTGAGTGAACTTGGAAATCCATCAAGTCTTCATTCACATGGCCGAGCAACTCGAAAAACACTCGAGGATGCTCGCGAAATTATTGCAAAAGAAGTTGGCTGCCTTCCCACTGAAGTTATTTTCACTGCATCTGGTACCGAGGCAAATAACATCGCGTTGAAAGGTCTTTATTGGGCGGGTCGAGCAGTTGGCAAAAATGTTGTTGTAATTTCGGCAATTGAGCATCATGCAATTTTGGATCCGGCACATTGGCTCTCTGCGCATGAAGGCGCAGAAGTAATTGAAATACCGGTAACTCGTAATGGGGTAATCAATTTAGACTTTTTAACGAAATTAGTTTCTGATCGAAGCAGTGAGATTGCCGTTATATCTGTGATGCATGCGAATAATGAGACTGGCGTCGTGCAACCGGTCGCAGAAGTTGTAAAGATTGCCGGCGATATACCAGTTCATTCTGATGCGGTACAAAGTTTCAAAAAAACCGAACTGTCTTTTTCGGATTTAGGAGTAACTGCATTAACTCTCAGTGCCCATAAAATTGGCGGCCCATTAGGAATTGGTGCATTGGTTTTGCGCCGTACACTTGAAATTCCATCGCTACTTCATGGCGGTGGACAAGAAAGAGAGATTAGAAGTGGAACTCTGAATGCTCCTAGCATTGTTGCATTTGCTGCCGCTGCTAAAAGTGATGTGTATCGACGTGAAGAAATCATGCAGATACGGGATAGATTTATCTCTGGAATTCAAAAGGCAATGCCGGATGCATTAATCAATGGATTTGAAGCTAATCGCTTACCGGGGATTGTGAATGTGACATTTCCGCGCACACAAAGTGACACACTTCTATTGCTCATGGATAGCGCTGGTGTTTCATGCTCAACAGGATCAGCCTGCAGTGCAGGAGTTCATGAAGCCAGTCATGTTTTGCTAGCCATGGGACATACTCCAGTCACAGCGCAATCCTCACTTCGCTTTTCCTTTGGGGCGGCAAGCACACAAGCTGACTGTGATTTTGTATTGTCAGTTCTGCCCGATGTAATTGCGCGGGGAAGGGCGGCCAACAGCGTATGAAAGTTATTGCAGCAATGAGTGGTGGTGTGGATTCAGCAGTTGCGGCAGCGCGAGCAGTCGAAGCCGGCCATGAGGTAATTGGTGTTCACTTGGCTTTGGCTGCCAATCCGCAAAAATATCGTTCCGGGGCTCGTGGCTGTTGCACGATTGAAGACTCACATGATGCACGTCGGGCTGCCGATGTAATTGGGATTCCTTTTTATATTTGGGATATGGCAGAAGAGTTTCACGATGGTGTGGTCGAAGATTTCTTAGCTGAATATGCGGCTGGGCGAACACCTAATCCATGTCTTCGTTGTAATG
>CANKCT010000105.1 GCA_947480465.1 Actinomycetota bacterium | reverse complement strand
TCGACGATGCTAACTAGTGCATCCCAAACTTTGGAAGCATCCTCTGTTGCTGGAAGTAGCTCGAAACCTATTTCTCCCGTATATCCGGTGCGACAGATGAGTACTTCGGCATCCAATAATTTGGCTTGCGTAAATGCCATGTATTCAATCTCTAAATTAATTCCCAGAGTTTCCAAAACTCGTGGGGCCAAAGGACCTTGCAGCGCAATTACTGCAAAATCTTTATGCAGATTAGTAACCGTGATGTTAGCTGGAGCATGAGACTGTAGGGCGGCCACAACATCAGATGTGTTAGAAGCGTTTGGAACTAGAAAAAAATCATCACTTGTGTTTCGGTAAGCGATTAAGTCGTCAATGACTCCTCCTTCGGGAGTGCATAACAATGTGTACTGCGCCGAACCATCTGCAATTCGAGTGAGGTCATTAGTAAACATTGAATTGAGAAACTCCAACGCACCTGGGCCAATTACTGATGCCTTGCCTAAATGGGAAACATCAAATATGCCAACAGCTTCACGGACGGCAGCATGTTCGGCCAATACGCCTCCCCCTGGGTACTCGATGGGCATCATCCATCCGCCGAAATCAGCCATTTTTGCATTACGTGCAATGTGTTTGTCATTTAAAGGCGAAATCTTCATAGTACAAACCTACCGCTTCATCTATTACGCTGAGGGCTATGAGTACATTAAAGATTACTGAAGGCGCACTAAAAGATGAGGTCCTTGTCCTTGGCTTGGTGAGCACGAATGAAAAAGGTGGCTTAGCCATAGAGTCCGGAGATCTTGCGATTGATTCCAAATCTTTGCTTGTCTCTCTAAATGATATGGGTGCTACTGGTGCAGTTGATGAAGTGATCAAGGTTCCTGGTAATTCGGTACGCCTAATCCTCTTTACAGGCCTCGGCAAAAAATCAAAAATATACCCTCATGAAACACTGCGTCGAGCAGCTGGTGCTGCATCGCGTGCTCTCGACGGAACGAACAGTGCAACATTCGCGCTTCCAACAAATGACCTATTAACTCTGAGCGCAGTTGCCGAAGGAGCTGCGCTAGGAGCTTACGTATTCAGCGATTTTCGTGGATCGACAAAATCCGACCACAAAGCTGCCGTGAAGACAATCACCGTCTACAGCAAATTCGCTTCAAATCCTGAGGCCAAAGCTTTGCTGGTGCGCGCAAAAGTTATTGCAGACTATACATTTTTGGTCAGAGATTTAATTAATACGCCTCCATCACATTTAACTCCAGATGCTTTTACTAAGAAAATTGCGGCGGCGTTTAAATCTACAGGTGGCCTAAAGGCTGGACTAAAAATAAGTATTTTGGATGAAAAGCAACTCAAGTCTCAAGGTTTCGGTGGGATTATCGGAGTGGGACAAGGATCTGCTAATCCTCCACGATTACTCCATATTTCTTACACACCAAAAACTCCAATTAAAAAACGTTTTGCATTCGTCGGAAAGGGAATAACTTTTGATACTGGAGGTTTAGCTCTCAAACCTGCATTAGGAATGGAAGCAATGAAGTCCGATATGAGTGGAGCTGCTGCCGTATGTGCAGCGACGCTAGCCATTGCAGCGTTAAAACTTCCAGTCGCAATTGAAACGTGGGCTCCGCTTGCTGAAAACATGCCTTCGGATAAAGCAACACGACCAAGTGACATCATCACAATTTTTGGCGGAAAAACGGTTGAGGTTTTGAATCCGGATGCCGAAGGTCGTCTAGTTTTAGCCGATGCAATAGTCAAAGCTCAGGCGGGCAAGAACAAACTTGATGGAATTATTGATGTCGCAACACTTACTGGAGCTCAAGTAGTAGCACTTGGAACGCGTACTAGTGCAGTAATGACAAATAATGAAGATTTCTCGCACGAGTTTCTGGCGGCAACCGCCCGAAGTGGTGAACAGTTCTGGCCCATGCCTTTACCGGAAGAGCTGCGAGAATCACTAGATTCGCCTGTGGCAGATATGGCAAATATCGGTGATAGAAATGGTGGAATGTTAGTCGCGGGCTTATTCTTGAAGGAATTTGTACAGCAAGATCTTCCGTGGCTTCACTTAGATATCGCTGGACCGGCATTTAATACCGCTAAAGCACATGGGTACACGCCTGTGGGGGGAACTGGCATCGCACTCCGATCCCTTGTCGCCTTAGTTGAAGGGGCCTAAACGCCCTCATTGGCTACTTGGCCCCCTAGTACGGCAAGATAGTGCCCTGAAGATTTCAATTGAATGGAGCCAGACACGTGCCAGAGTTTGATTTAGTCATTATTGGTGGCGGCAGTGGTGGATATGCCTGTGCCTTGCGGAGTGCACAGCTCGGAAAAAGCGTCGCATTAATTGAGGCTGACAAAGTCGGTGGAACCTGTCTGCACAAAGGCTGTATCCCGACAAAGGCGCTACTACACTCGGCGGAAATTGCCGATGGTGCTCGAGAAGGCGAACGTTTTGGGGTCAAGTCAACTTTCAATGGCATCGACATGGCTGGAGTCAATACATACAAAGATGGCGTTATCTCTCGTCTGCATAAAGGTTTACAGGGACTAGTTAAGTCGCGAGCAATTACTTACGTAGAAGGCCATGGAAAATTGATTTCCAAAAATACGGTTGAGGTAAATGGAGAGAAATATGTGGGCAAGAATATTGTTCTTGCAACCGGCTCTTATGCAAAAACTCTTCCCGGTTTAGAGATTGATGGAAAGCAGATCATCACATCAGATCATGGAACAAAACTCGATTATGTACCTAAAAGCGTCATTGTTTTAGGTGGCGGTGTAATTGGATGTGAGTTCGCTTCGGTTTGGAAATCTTTCGGTGCAGAAGTAACAATTATTGAAGGACTACCGCATCTGATTGCTTTGGAAGATGAGTCCTCAAGCAAGCAATTAGAGCGAGCATTTAGAAAGCGTGGCATAAATTTTGAGCTCGGGACATTCTTCAAGTCAGTTTCCAAAAATGCTGATGGAGTAACTGTCACATTAGAGAATGGAAAGACTTTTAGCGCAGAAATCTTGATGGTTTCAGTTGGTCGCGGTCCAGTATCAGCAAACCTTGGATACGAGGAGGCTGGCATTTCGATGGATCGTGGCTACGTATTAGTTGATGATAAATGTCGAACAAATGTTCCTGGTATCTGGGCTGTTGGTGATTTGATTCCTACTTTGCAACTCGCTCATGTTGGCTTCGCTGAAGGAATGCTCGTTGCCGAAGAAATTGCTGGATTAAATCCCCGTCCAATTAACTATGACGGAATTCCACGAGTTACCTATTCGGACCCAGAAGTTGCATCTGTGGGATTGACAACGGCAGAAGCCAAAAAACGTGGGCACGACATTATCGAACTAAGTTATGACTTGGCCGGTAATGGAAAGGCACAAATTCTCAATACGGCAGGCTCGATTAAATTAATAGCAGAGAAAAATGGACCAATTCTCGGCGTGCATATGGTTGGTGCTCGCGTCGGAGAATTGTTAGCCGAAGCTGAACTCATCTTTAACTGGGAAGCCCGTGCCGATGACGTGGCTTCTCTTATTCACGCCCACCCAACGCTTTCAGAGGCCATGGGCGAAGCTCACATGGCACTTGCCGGCAAACCGCTTCACGCACACGGATAATCAAGGAGAAAAATAATGACATTTTCAGTAACGATGCCGGCACTCGGTGAAAGCGTTAGCGAAGGAACGGTCACCCGTTGGCTCAAGGCAGAAGGTGATCACGTAAATGCCGATGAACCACTCCTTGAAGTCTCAACCGACAAAGTAGATACTGAAATTCCATCTCCCGTATCAGGAACCCTCACAAAAATTCTTGTTCAAATTGATCAAACAGTTCCAGTCGGTGCAGAGCTTGCCGTAATCGCAGATGGTGCGTCCGCTCCCGTTGTTGCCGCTCCCGTTGTTGCCGCTCCCGTTGTTGCCGCTCCCGTTGTTGCCGCTCCCGTTGTTGCCGCTCCCGTTGTTGCCGCGCCTAGTTCTGCAGGAACCGTCATCACAATGCC
>CANKCT010000104.1 GCA_947480465.1 Actinomycetota bacterium | reverse complement strand
GGATCATCATTCATAAGAAATTTAAAATCACCCACGATGTATTAACCGCACTTGAGGCAAGTCAGGTTTGGCAAAGTACGGTTTCATTCAAATCGATGTTCACAGCTGAATCAATCTTTGGCCCAGAAGGAAAACTCAGTTGGCTCTGGAACTCCTCCTGGGACACAGAAGATGCGATGCGCAGTGATTTATATACCAACATGGGCGGGGGAGTTCCGGTAGAGATCTTGGAGGAACTTATTCGGTTGATTATGTCTTAGTCAGTTTTCGTCAGTTTAACCACCAAAGTTCGCACTTCTTGGATCCATGTCAGATGACTACAAGGACGTGTCATAAGCCTGAATCGAAAAAATGTCAGCCTCGGGGCTTAGTTTGGGAGCATGGGGATAAATTTCAAAGAGAGCAAAGCCAGCCTCGAGCAAGCCAACAAGATTGCACAGGACTTAGAGCGTTTACTAAAACAACAGGAAGCTCTTATAAGTGGAACAAAGGCCGCTGCCTCGCACGCCAAAGAATCCCAAGTTTTACTTGAGCTGGCCAAACTGCCCGTTGATCGGCTAAAAGATGCAACCGAAGAAACAGTTCGCATCGAAACTCTTCGTAAGTATGGATTTCAAAATGTGGCATCAATTTATAACTCATCTGCAATCCAGTTGGAGAGAATTCCAGGAATAACACTGAGCGCAGCGCAATCACTTAAAGCGCTCGCCGACCAGATGTATCAAGCTGTCGCCCAATCAATTTCTTATGGCATCGATATTGATGATCTCACTCAGGCCGATACCGATTTAATTGAGAACCTCCAAGGCTTAGATCTTCTCAAGGCTGTAACCAAGAACTCGACAAGCAAGATGAAGCCCATTGCACAGACTCTTCGTAATTCATTAACCCAAACGCAGCCTCTGAATTCTCGATTCCGGTGGCTCTTCACTGGCTCAGAGAAGAAAGAACGTGCACTCAACGCACTTCAGGAAATTACATATCTAGTTGGAGAACCCACAACAATTGCACTGGTCGAAGTCGCCCGCCTTGGTCTTGACACATTAGAAAAGAAATCACTTCAGCCCGTTGAAGAGTTTAAGAAGCGATCAAGTGATTACTACGCAATTCTTGAAGAGGTCACAAATGTCCGCCCGAATACTGCGGCTAATCGGCACTTCAATCAGGAACTTCTGGACAAGATTCAAGCTCAAGAACTAGATACCTCAACTATCAAAGCCACACTTCGCCAATATCAAACCTTCGGTGGAAAGTTCGCCCTAACTCAAAACAGAGTAATCATTGGGGATGAAATGGGGCTCGGTAAAACCCTTCAAGCTATCAGCGCTATTGCCCACCGAAGTTCCTTGGGTGCCAATCGCTTTCTCGTAGTTTGTCCAGCAAGTGTTATTACCAACTGGACACGAGAAGTAGATGCGCGTAGCGAACTTCCCATTATAAAAATTCATGGAGAAGACCACAAGGCATCACTGCACCGATGGGTTGAAGCAAGTGGAATTGGAATTACGACCTATGACACCTTGAAGAGCTTTGAAATATCTGATGAACAAATTGCTGGCCTTGGAGTTGATACCGTAATTGTTGATGAGGCTCATTACATCAAGAACATCTCCACAGGTCGCACCCGCACAATAGCCAGGTGGCTTGATCGATCCCCAAATGTCATCTTTCTAACTGGCACACCTTTAGAGAATAGAGTTGAAGAATTTATAGCCCTAGCTACATTGCTTGACTCCAAAATGGGCAATGAACTCAGCCGTGTTGCACTCGCTGCTGGTCCCGAATCCTTTAGACGCACTGTTGCTCCTATTTATCTGCGAAGAAATACGGAAGAAGTTCAGAAAGAACTTCCAGAGCTCATCGAAGTTGTTGAGTACTGCACGTGGGAAGGTGTGGATAAGCAAAAATATATAGATGCTGTTGCCTCTGGAAATTTTATGGCGATGCGCAGAGCAGCCTTTAGCGCCCAACCCAACATGATCCCCAGCAAGTTAGAACGTTTACTTGAACTGGTAGAAGAATCTTTTGAAAGTGGCCAAAAAGTAATTGTGTTCTCATACTTTCGATCAATCATCGAACAAGTCATGCAAGCTCTAGGGGAGCGAGCCATCGGTCCCATTACTGGATCGGTATCATCGACTCAAAGACAGAACATCGTTGATGAATTTCAGAATTCGCCAACACCTTTAGTTTTGGTTGGACAGATTCAGGCCGCCGGAACAGGTCTAAATATCCAGGCAGCATCTGTAGTGATCTTGTGTGAGCCACAAATCAAACCATCCCTCGAGGTTCAAGCCATTGCCAGAGCCCATCGCATGGGGCAAGTGCGCAAAGTGCAGGTGCACCGTTTGATACTTCCAGAAAGCGTTGATGAACATATGCTCACGATGCTTGCGTATAAACAAAGCGAGTTTGATGACTATGCAAGAGACAGCGATCTAGCAAATCAAGCACCTGGGGCTAAAAATGCATCTGACGAATCGATGGCAAAGGTGATTGTGATGGAAGAAAGAAAGCGGCTAGGGATCAATGAGAGCGACTTGGAAGTCCACATTACCGATGAGGAAGAAGAAAATTGATGAGGAATCGGAAGGTCCAACGGGTCAGTTAGTCAGGCTCTATAAATAAAGCTCATGATTTTCCTCCTGCTCTTCTGGCGGTGTCTTTCATCGCCGGCCTCATTAACTCTTAAACCTTTCGCCACACGCATTGCACTGATAAAACGGCTCACTCGTCACATACTTCTGATCGATATCAGTGCTACGACAAATAGGGCACTGCCGATTAGCTACATTTCCCATCACTCACCATCACTTTCTTGGTCTTCGACCAGACTCTGATTAAATGCTTCGATAGTTCCCTGACTCAACGTCGATGAGCAGGACTTGTTGTGAGTGCGCACAAACCTTTTCGCCACCACATTCGTAGCTCCAATTTCATACCCACCACACTGCTGACAGATCGCATTCCACAGATATTTGCGCAGATCCTCGTGCCATTCAAAGCCGACAATTAATGCCACTGAAAGAGCCTTAAATCCCGGCAGAGTTCTGTGCCCCTTCATACGTTGCACTTCATCTAGCTCGACCCCATCAAGTAGTTGCGCTACATCGCCGCTGATTAATTCGGCGGCAATACCGTCTGCATCACCAGCGGCCTGCGTAATCTCCAACCCACACGTGCACTCTTCAGAATTCATCCCACCTGAATAATGAAAGTGATACCCCTGCCTCTGCCAACGATCTAAGTTGGCATAGTGCAACCACGCTTTATATCGCCCGTATTTGGCTTGCAAAGGCGCGGCATTTTGTTCAGCCTTTAACCTCTTGAGATCTTCTGCTGTCACCACGACGTCTGCATAAGACACCGTGTGTGTTACCCCCGGCATTAGGTTTGCTCCCGCCGGGTCAGTACCGTTGTTATCAAGCTGCTTCATAAATCTGCTCCTTTGCTGCTAGTGATTCAATGCTCTTTACGCGCCGGAGAATCTCTTCGGCCTCATCAACTAATCCATTTGCCCGATAAATCTGCGCACACTCTTTATCGACCTTGATTAAAAACTCCCACTCGTTCCAACCCATGGCCTGAGCCAGATTTCTAGCTTGATCAAAGAGCTCACCTGCAACTGGCAGATCTCCCAGAATCCGATGCGCGATTCCCAAGAAGTACTTGAGCGTCCAGACTCTTCGATCAATGTTGAGCACGGTATAGAAATCCAGCGCGGGCTGTCCGTAGTGAATAATCTCGACTGCATTTTCTAGCTCGGCGAAAATTTGTGTTAAGCGATAATCACAATCAACTGCGTTTGCGATTTCCCCTAACTCTTTATACGCCGCCCGTGATTTCTTAAAAGCCTCAATCGCTTCCGGATATCGCTTGAGATCTTGGAGACCCAATCCAATATTGAAATAATCCATTTCGGGGGATTCATTGCTCATATGCAACTGCGAGATCGACATCGCCTCTTGGTGACATGCGATTGATTTTTCATACTCATTC
>CANKCT010000103.1 GCA_947480465.1 Actinomycetota bacterium | reverse complement strand
TAACCTTGAGTGGAATATTCGAAGGAAGAACTGAATTCCTATACGTCTCATCTTGCTCAGAGAACCATTCAAGGCAAGGCGCACTTACGACTCTTACAGCTATTCCTGCTTTTTCCAGCGAACTCTGTACTTCAAGTGCCAAGGAAACCTCGGAGCCTGTGGCAATAAGAATCGCTACGGGATTGACTGCGTCCTTCAAAATATAGGCACCTTTTGCAACACCGTTTACTGGTGCGCATATTTCACGGTCAATTACTGGCAGATTCTGACGGGTTAATAAGATTCCAGCCGCGCGATTGCGAATAAGGATTTGTTTCCAAGCTTCGACCACTTCATTGGCATCGGCAGGCCTAATGACATCTAACCCTGGAATCGCACGCAGAGCCGCAAAGTGCTCGATAGGTTGATGTGTTGGTCCATCTTCACCAACTCCGATGGAATCATGCGTCCATACAAATGTGACGGGGATGTTCATTAAGGCAGCAAGGCGAACAGCTGGACGCATATAGTCGCTAAAGACCGCAAAAGTTCCACCAAAGGAACGCGTGAGTCCATGGAGGGATATTCCATTAAGGATTGCACCCATGGCATGTTCACGGATTCCAAAGTGAATTATTCGACCATAAGGATTCGCGCCTTTTATTGCACTCGACAACGGCAAAAAAGATCCGCCATTATCGATGCTCGTATTGTTAGATCCAGCCAAATCTGCTGAACCCCCCCAAAGTTCTGGAAGAACTTTAGATAAAGCATTGATGGTGTCACCAGATGCTGCTCGGGTCGCAATCTCTTTCCCAGGAGTAAAGACTGGTAAATCTCTATCCCAACCTTCAGGGAGTTTGCGATCTTGTAAACGTTTTAACAATAAAGCTAAGTCGGGATTAGCTGAACTCCATAATGAGAAGAGCTTGTTCCAATCTTCACGCAAAACCGCACCACGTACCTTGACCTCTCTTGCATGATTGAGCACTTCTTGTGGCATTGCAAAATGTTCCTCAGGGTTGAGTCCCAACAGTGTTTTTGTGGCAGCAACTTCTTCTGAACCTAAAGCAGAGCCATGAGATTTTCCAGTACCGCGCAGAGTTGGTGCTGGCCATGCAATAACAGTCTTGAGTCGAATAAGAGTTGGCTTGGATGTCTCTTGCTTAGCAGATTGCATTGCTATATCTAGAGCAGAAACATCTACATTTCCATCACTATCTGCGGCAACTTCTAAAACATTCCAACCATAAGCACGGTATCGCATTGAAACATCTTCAGTAAAAGCATTGTGAGTATCACCCTCGATTGAAATTCTATTATCGTCGTAAATAACTTTAAGATTTCCAAGTTCCTGCGTACCTGCAAGAGACGAAGCCTCTGCACTTACCCCTTCTTGCAAGTCACCATCAGAACAGATAACCCAGATGTTGTGATCAAATAACGATTCGCCAGCTTTAGCGTGTGGGTCTAATAAGCCACGCTCAAAACGCGCGGCCATTGCCATTCCGACCGCCGTTGCTATTCCTTGTCCAAGCGGACCGGTTGTCATTTCAACACCTGCAGTATGGCCGAACTCAGGATGGCCTGGCGTTAAAGAACCCCATGTTCTAAAGCGCTTTAGATCATCCATCTCTAAGCCATAACCGCTCAAAAATAGTTGGGTATAAAGAGTCAGAGATGAGTGACCGCACGAAAGAATAAATCGATCCCTGCCAATCCAATTCGGATCAGATGGGTCATGGACTAAATGACGTTGAAAAAGTAGATAAGCAACAGGTGCAAGAGACATAGCCGTACCTGGATGACCATTACCAACATTTTGGACTGCATCAGCTGCTAAAGCTCGAGAATATGCAATCGCGCGATTGTCGAGTTCGCTCCAACCCACAATTGTACTCATGGTGAATTTTCCATTTCTCTTCGTTGGACGGATAGCCAAATTCCCCAAGCATTAATCCACACCAGGGTGGACCCAGCGATATGTATTGCAACAAGTAATTCAGGGACACCTTGAATGTATTGAATAGCTCCGACTGCACCCTGCGACAGTGACAAAAGAGCAAAAATCGCTAACCGTTTTTTGGTCAAATCAGAAGTTTCACGTGCGAGGAAAAATGCTAGAGATACTATGAGTAAAAGTACTACGGCAAATGCATGGAGGAAAGTCGCATTTTGTATTCTAATAGTCAATCGAGGAGCATCAATATCACCTGCGTGCGGTCCGGCACCAGTGACAATTGTTCCGAGAACAACAACTACAGCTGCAATTACGACATGCAATTTTGAAAAAATATCAACTGTTCGTGGAGATTTTCGCTTAATTGCAGGCGTTCGTCTTCTTGAGTAAAGCGAAACTGCAGCAGCTATAAGTATCGTAGACAAGAGGTAATGACTAGCAACTGAAATTGGATTCAAGTTAGTTAAGACTGTAATTCCACCTAAAATACCTTGACCAAAAATTCCGAGGAATTGCCCCAAAGCAAGCCCACGCAAATCTTTTCTGCCTGATTTCATGACCGCAACCAATGTAACTATGGCTGCGAGTACTAAAACAAAAGTCAAGAGCCGATTGGAAAATTCAATCCATGAGTGCAGGTGACCCTCGGCTTGACCTGGAACAGGGACGTATGAACCAGGAGTACATTCCGGCCAAGTCGGACAACCCAGCCCAGATCCAGTAAGTCGAACTCCACCACCTGTGACGACTATTGCAGATTGCATAAAAAGCAGAACTCCCGTGGCGGCCGGCAGGATTCTTCTCGACATCTCACGTCCTCGGCTCATGGCATAACCCTATTGCCAAGCCTGGGCTGCGGGTTGAAGTGGTCTTTGGTGTCGAATTACGACACAATACTGTTGTGAAATTAGCCCAATCCAAGATTCCAGCCAAGGTAGATGATCCACGCACTCGTGATTTAGTCGCCCGCTCAATTCTTGAAAACGGACCGTCGAGTGCTGCCACTCTCGCTGCCCGCTTGGGTTTGACCCCTGCCGGAATTCGCCGTCATCTAGATCTTTTGGTTTCTGAAGGAGTTCTCGAAGCTCGTGAACCCCGTTCAACACTTATCCGTGGACGCGGCAGACCTTCGAAAGTATTTTTAATGTCAGATTCGGGTCGGGAAAAGTTTGAGCATTCCTACGACGACCTAGCAGTTTCAGCACTTAAGTTCATGTCTGCACAATTAGGGGAGCACATGGTTCAATCATTTGCCAACTCGCGTGCTGAAGAAATTGAACGCAAGGCATCAGAATCTATGTCAAAGAAAACCAAAAAAAGTGCAGCGCTGGCGCAGTTCTTAACCGAACAGGGTTATGCAGCGAGCATTCAAGAGCGCCCGTTGGGCGAAGAGCTGTGTCAACACCACTGCCCAATCGCACACGTAGCGTCTGAGTTTCCACAATTGTGTGAGGCTGAAACGGAAGCGCTCTCTCGATTATTAGGCACCCACGTCCAGCGTCTTGCAACGATTGCACATGGCGATGGGGTCTGCACAACTTTTATTCCTACACCACAAACTAGCTCAGCAAACAGAAAGGTACGTGCATGACAATCGCACATCCAGAACTCGACGGTCTCGGCAATTACGAATACGGCTGGTCTGATAAAAGCGAAGTGGGTACAAATGCTCGTCGCGGAATCAACGAAGACGTTGTTCGTGATATCTCAGAAAAGAAATCTGAGCCGCAATGGATGTTAGATCTGCGTTTGAAAGGTTTGTCTCTCTTTGAAAAGAAGCCAATGCCAAACTGGGGATCCGACCTATCCGGAATCTTCTTTGACACTATTAAATATTTCGTGCGCTCAACCGAAAAGCAAGCCGCAACGTGGGATGACCTACCGGAAGAGATTAAAAACACGTATGACCGACTTGGAATCCCGGAAGCTGAAAAGCAGCGGCTTGTATCGGGTGTAGCTGCACAGTATGAATCTGAGGTTGTGTATCACTCCATCCGCGAGGATTTAGCGGCTCAAGGCGTTATATTTTTAGATACAGACACTGCACTTAAAGAGCATCCCGAAT
>CANKCT010000102.1 GCA_947480465.1 Actinomycetota bacterium | reverse complement strand
TTATCTTTCCGAAGTTCAGGATCCAGGCAATGCCGGAACTATTTTGCGTTCAGCCGACGCATTTGCAATGGATGCTGTCATAACTTCGCCGGGTAGCGTTGATATGTATTCCCCAAAAGTAGTTCGGAGTACTGCAGGATCTTTATGGCATATACCGGTGTTTGAATCAATCGCGATATCTGAGATTTAAGACCTAGGATTCAAAGCGTTTTCCTTAGGTGCTTCTGGAACCAAGAATTTATTTGATTACGAAATATCGGGGGATACAGTTGCAGTATTTGGCAATGAGGCACGGGGATTATCAACGGCACAAAATCTTGATTCAATTGAAGTGATCAGTATCCCAATGCCCGGAAATGCTGAAAGCCTAAATTTATCTGCTGCCGCATCGATTGTTATGTACCACCTATCAAATATGCCACGTCTGCAAAGCTCTTCCCGATAGAGTTCTCCCATGCGCGTCGAGGAGATTTCAACTTGGGTGGAAGATGCCCGTAAGGCATTTACCTCAGCCGTAGATTTAGATTCACTTAAACTTGCTCGGTTAGCACATGCTGGAGATAAATCACCCATCGCACTCGCATCACGAGGACTAGGCGCTTTAGCTCCAGAGGAAAAGGCGTCGCTTGGCAAGTTAATTGGAGATGCTAAATCAGCAATTGCTCAAGCACTCGCCGATGCAACCGCTGTGTTAGAAGCTGAACGCGACCGCAAAGTCCTTCTGGAAGAAGTTGTTGATGTCACTTTGCCAGTCAACCGTGCACACCGAGGTGGATTGCATCCCATCAGTATTATCAAGAATGAAATATCTGATTTCTTTATCGAGCAAGGTTTTGCCGTGGAAGAGGGGCCAGAACTTGAATCTGGTTGGCTCAATTTTGATGCACTCAATATCCCAGCAGATCACCCTGCTCGAACAATGCAAGATACATTTTTTATTGAGCCCATTGAGTCTGGCATGGTTCTTCGAACTCATACATCACCCGTTCAAATTCGAACGATGCTGACTCAACAGCCCCCTATATACGTTGTATGCCCAGGTCGGACATTCAGAGCCGATGAGTTGGATGCAACGCATAGCCCAGTTTTTCACCAAGTAGAAGGTCTTGTGATTGATAAAGACATCACTATGGCGCACCTAAAAGGAACGTTGGATAATTTTGCACGTCATATGTTTGGTCCGGACGTGACGACGCGTTTACGACCATCATTTTTTCCGTTCACTGAACCGAGTGCCGAGGTGGATATCTTCTTCAACAACCGGTGGATTGAATGGGGAGGATGCGGAATGGTCAATCCTAAAGTCCTTGTTGCTTGTGGAATCGATACAGATGTTTATGGTGGTTTTGCTTTCGGAATGGGATTAGAGCGAACATTAATGGTCCGTCACGGAATTACGGACATGCACGATATTGTTGAAGGGGATTTACGCTTCACACGTCAGTTCGGGGTAGGTCTGTAATGCGCGCACCATTGTCCTGGATTAAGGAATTTGTCGAGATTCCTGTTTCAGTCACGCCTGAAGAGATTTCTGATGCTCTTATTCGAGTTGGCTTTGAAGTTGAAGAGATCATTAAGCAGGGTGAGGACTTAACTGGGCCTTTGAAATTTGCCAAAGTGCTAACTGTTGAAGAGATAACTGAGTTTAAAAAGCCAATACGTTATGTTGGTTTAGATTGTGGTGATGGGCAAACACGATATGTTATTTGCGGTGCAACAAATTTTGAAGTGGGAGATGTCGTTGTTGCTGCGCTGCCGGGTGCTGTTCTTCCTGGTGATTTCAATATTGGAGCCCGAGAAACTTACGGCAAAACTTCAAATGGCATGATTTGTTCAGCTCGGGAACTTGGTATCAGCGACGAGCATGCTGGAATCATGGTTTTTGGTGCAAATGAAGTAACAATTGGCGATGACGCAATTGAAAGATTGCAGGTTAATGATGTCATTTTCGATATAGCTGTAAATCCAGATCGAGGTTACGCATTAAGTATTCGAGGTGTAGCTCGTGAGGTAGCTGGTTCACTCGGGCTTAAATTTACTGATCCAGTCAACGAATTACGCACGTTAAAGTTTGAAAAAAGTGGAGTAGGCGTAACTGCAAAGATTGCTGATAAATCTAGCGCCTCTGTTTTTTATCTTCGCACTCTTTCTAACTTTGATCCGACGGCAGCCACACCTCTCTGGATGCGTCGTCGCATTGAAAAGATGGGCATGCGGTCAATCTCACTAGTTGTTGATATTACAAACTACGTAATGCTTGAACTTGGACAACCGTTGCACGCCTTCGATAGATCCAAAATTCAAGGCGGCTTAACGATTAAGCGTGCTGGAAAACCACAAAAGTTTGTCACGCTAGACGGACAAGAGCGTGAATTAGATCCAGATGATTTGATGGTCTGGGACGATGCCCAACCGCTAGCACTTGCTGGAACCATGGGTGGATTGTCATCAGAGATTACTGAGACAACCACTGACATTGCCTTAGAAGCAGTCCATTTCTGTCCAGTGTGTATCGCAAAAAATTCGCGCCGACACCGACTCTCATCAGAGGCATCACGCCGCCTTGAGCGAAGTGTGGACCCTTCACTAGCCGAATTCGCATCAGCACGTTTCGTTCAATTACTCACCGAACATAGCTCAGCCACACACGTAGCCACAGAGATAGACGGGGAGCCAATCTATGCACCGGTAGTGACCATAGATCCCACCTACATATCGAGAATTCTTGGTTTTTATGTTCCCGCCCAGCAAGTCGCGCAAGTTCTAAGAATTGTAGGTTGTGATGTTGATGAAAAAACTTTTGCAGTAGATCCACCATCATGGCGAGCAGATTTATTGACTGCCGCAGATTTTGCTGAAGAAGTAGCTCGCATGATTGGTTATGACAAAATTCCATCAATTCTGCCACCTCGACCTTTGCACGCCTCACTTACTTCGACTCAAAAACGTCGACGGGCCATAGCAACTATGTTGGCAAGTCGTGGTTTAGCTGAAGTTCAAACTTTTCCATTTACTAACCAAGCAACAATCGATGCCATGGGTTTTGTTGGAGAACGCGCAGCAACTTACAAAGTTGCAAATCCCATGTCAGAAGAGTTTCCGTTAATGAGAGTTCACTTGGTGCCCGGGCTAATTGAGGTTGCCCAACGAAATATAAGTCGTGGAGCTAAGGATTTTGCAATATTTGAAATGGGTTCTATTTTTCGTAGCTCCCAGAAGTTGAGTTCAGCAATGTCTCCTGATTTGACTAAGCGACCAGACCAGAAAGTTATCGATGAGATTTTCGCAAGTGTGCCTACTCAGGGATATCACGTAGCCGGACTACTTGTCGGCAAAGTTGAAAATGAAAATTGGGCCGGAAAGGCACGTGCTTACAACTGGCAAGACGCAATAGCTTTTGCTGAGGATATTTTGTCGTTATGTAACCTCGAGTGGAAAGTCTCTCGTTCAGATTTAGCTCCCTGGCATCCAGGACGTTGTGCAGAAATCAGCGTCAATGGAAAAGCGGTCGCCCATGCAGGCGAGCTCCATCCACGTGTGGTTTCGGCTTACGGCCTTCCGGAACGATCGGTTGCATTTGCGGTAGCGCTCAACGCACTACCTGATTCAGAATTGGTTCGCCCGTCACATGTAGGAACAATGCCAGCTGCAGTGCAAGATGTGGCGTTGATCGTTAATGCAGACATTAGTGCTGCAGATGTCGAATCAGCGTTGCGAGAAGGCGCTGGTGATTTGTTGGAATCTGTCACTCTTTTCGATCGTTACGACAAGATTGGTGAGGGCAAGATTTCCTTAGCCTTCACTCTGGTATTTCGGGCTGCAGATCGAACACTAACGGGTGAAGAGGTTTCAGCTATGCGTGAAGCGGCCACAGCTGTTGCGGGAGTTAAATGCGGTGCAGTTCTTCGAACTGCATAAATATGCACACGATTGCATAATTATTGATTATGCTTTAGGCTTGGCCCATGAAAACTGCAGTTATTGGTGCCAGCGGATACGCAGGGGGAGAGTTACTACGACTCCTGGC
>CANKCT010000101.1 GCA_947480465.1 Actinomycetota bacterium | reverse complement strand
TAGCCGTAGTCCAGGTTGCATCACATTTAGCAATATTGACTAGCCAGTTCTGAAGAATTGCCTGTCCGTTCTCTGAATGCAAAACTTCAGGATGAAATTGAACTCCCGCAAGAGTTCCATTTGAATTTTCAAATGCTGCTATAGGTGTGTCGATAGTTGTAGCACAAATTGTGAAACCAGTTGGTGCTGTTGTAACAGCATCACCATGAGACATCCACACATTCTGAATCTGGGGAAGTTTGTCAAAGATTTTTGTTGACTCAGTGATGTGAGTTTCGGTTCGTCCGAACTCTGATTTACCGGTTTGACTCACAACTCCACCAAGAGCTGCAGCCATTACTTGAAATCCATAGCAGATCCCAAAAGTAGGGATGCCTAGCGTAAATATCGCTGCATCAAAACTTGGTGCATTATCGGCATAGACACTGGATGGTCCTCCCGACAAAATAATCGCAGTTGGGTTTTTGGCAATTACCTCTGCTTTTGTAATCGTCGAAGGAACGATCTCACTGAAAACATGAGCTTCTCGAACACGTCGCGCGATTAACTGGGCATACTGCGCCCCAAAATCGACTACAAGTACGCCACGATCATTAGGCACGGTGAATAAGAACCTCTACGCGCTGGAACTCTTTCACATCGGAGTATCCGCAGGTTGCCATGGCACGTCGAAGTGCGCCGAATAGATTCATTGATCCATCTGATGTATGTGAAGGTCCGAGCAAGATTTCTTCAAGAGTTCCTACCGTTCCAACTGCGACACGCTCTCCGCGCGGTAAAACCTGGTGGTGCGCCTCTGAGCCCCAGTGCCAACCTAGTCCTGGTGCTTGTGCAGCTTTAGCAAGAGGAGAACCCATCATAACTGCGTCGGCCCCGCACGCTATTGCTTTTGCAATGTCTCCACTTCGGCCAACTGCGCCGTCAGCAATAACATGAACGTAACGGCCGCCTGATTCATCCAAGTATTCACGACGCGCAGATGCAACTTCAGCAACTGCCGATGCCATGGGAACTTCAATTCCAAGTACCTTACGCGTTGTATGCGTAGCGCCTCCACCAAAACCAACTAGAACACCAGCTGCGCCTGCACGCATTAAGTGCAATGCTGCCGTTGCAGTTGCGACACCACCAACAATGACTGGAACATCGAGTTCGTAAATAAACTTCTTCAAGTTAAGTGCTTCGGTTTCAGCTGCAACATGTTCGGCACTAACGGTTGTTCCACGAATAACGAAAATGTCAACGCCCGCATCAATCACAGCTTTATGTAGTTGGGCAGTTCGCGCAGGTGAAAGTGAAGCAGCAACTGTCACACCGCCATCTCTGATTTGCTTTATTCGCTCTTTAATTAATTCAGGTTTAATTGGCTCGGTATAGATTTCTTGCATTCGCTTGGTTGCATGCTTATCTGGCATCGATGCAATTTCGCCTAATGGAATTCGAGGATCTTCATATCGTGTCCATAAACCTTCAAGGTTCAACACTCCTATGCCGCCAAGTCGCCCAATCTCAATTGCGGTTTCGGGCGATACAACGGAATCCATTGGGGCTGCCAACATCGGGAGTTCAAACTTGTAAGCATCAATCTGCCAGGCCGTCGACACTTCTTCAGGGTCGCGGGTACGGCGGCTCGGAACAATGGCAATGTCATCAAATGAGTATGCGGTTCGGGCACGTTTTCCAGGTGCAATTTCAATCTCACTCATGGTCGTCCCTTCGATTGATAGTTAGGTGCATCAGCAACATGGGCTACATCGTGCGGATGGCTCTCGTAGAGCCCGGCAGACGTAATTTGAATCAAGCGGCCTTCGCGACGCAATGTCTCGATATCCGGCGCACCTGCATAACCCATACCTGATCGAAGTCCACCAACTAGTTGATGAACGACATCTTCAACACTGCCACGGAAGATTACTTTGCCTTCAATTCCTTCGGGTACCAGTTTGTCCTCTGATAAAACATCGTCCTGCATGTAGCGATCTTTCGAATATGACTTCTGTTCTCCGCGAGATTGCATCGCGCCTAATGAACCCATTCCACGATACGTCTTGTACTTAACGCCTTTAATTTCGACTAACTCGCCAGGTGACTCTTGGCAACCAGCAAGTAAGGATCCGAGCATTACCGAGTTTGCACCAGCAACAATTGCCTTAACAATGTCACCTGAATATTGAAGTCCACCATCTGCAATTAATGGAATACCTGCTTTGTTGCAAGCCTTAGCAGCTTCCATGATTGCGGTAATCTGCGGGACACCAACACCTGCAACAACGCGTGTTGTACAAATTGATCCAGGACCAACACCGACTTTAACTGCATCGGCTCCTGCGTTGATTAAGGCTTGCGCACCGGCACGAGTTGCAACATTGCCACCAATAATTTGGATGGTTGATGAGAAACTCTTAATTCTTGAAATTGCATCTAAGACTGCACGGTGATGACCATGGGCAGTATCAACAACTACTACATCGACACCAGCTTCAATGAGCGCTTGTGCGCGAGCAAAACCATCATCGCCAACACCAACAGCAGCGCCTGCTAGGCCAACGTTCTTTACTAACTTCACATGTGTTACTTGTTCGGCAATCGGTAAGTTGCGGTGAATGATTCCGATGCCACCTGCTTTTGCCATTGCAATTGCCATCGCTGATTCAGTAACCGTATCCATCGCAGATGAAACTAGTGGGACTGCCAAAGTGATATTCCGAGTTAACTGTGTTGAAGTATCCACTTCAGATGGAACAACCTCAGAGGCGTCAGGTAAAAGGAGCACATCGTCATAGGTCAGCCCGAGCATCGCTATCTTGTCGCTATCGCTCACCTTTGCCCCCTTCGCAGGTGCGCAGTCTATCGGGGCTTTTAGAGGCCTACTGCACGCTCAATTTCAAGGCAGGCCTGCGATAAGTCACTCACAACTGCAACATCCTCACATAAAGCAGGATTCCAACCCGGTCCCCCAAGGACAATTCGAGGCATGGGACGGATTGCAGGAATTTCTCTAAAAAACTTTGGATCAGCATTTTGCGGAAGTTGCGCCCAGAGAAATACTGCCGGCGGAGCTGAACGAGAAATCATGGCAGAGAGCGCTGCCAAAGGTGTTCGTGTACCTAGAAAATATGTCTCAATTTTCCTTTCGGCAAGCGCAGCGGCAAGTGCATGAAGTGCAAGCGAATGTAGCTCTTCGCCAACTGAAGCCAAAAGAACTGGATGGGCATTAAATGGCTTTTTAACTTCTTGTACATGTTCTCGCAGAATGCTTTTTAAAACCTCGGTGAGCAGGTGTTCGATTTCAATACCTTCACCACTTGCCTCCCATTGATTTCCTATTAAAAACAAAAGCGGAACAATGATTTCTGACCATGATTTTTCAACACCGTGTTCGGCTAATTCTTTGCGAAGCGCGGTTTCAATAAATTTTTTATCAAGGGCTTGGGCTGCTTTATGCAAAGCTTCTACAAGATCGTCTCGAACTATGTAACTCTCTAGAATTTTCTCTAACTTCACATTTACTTTTTTATTTTTTGCTTGCTCTGCCGCTTCACATGGTGAGACTCCGGTTGAGATTAGCCGGCGCATCAGAGTTAAACGTGCTAAATCTGATTGGCAGTATCTACGGTGCTCGCCCGCTTCATGAGCTGATGGTCCGATGCCATAGCGTCGATCCCACGTCCGCAGGGTTGCGGGAGCTACCCCTAGACGACGGGCCACGGCCGCCACAGTTAAGAGCTCCTCAGTTGCTACCACCCCCCTATCGTGGCCTGAAGTGGGGCAACTCACCACCCGAAACACGCCGATGAACAACTTATGGAGCGTTGACACTTGAACAACCTATGGCGCGGTTGTATGGTGGGGCCATGGCTGAACTTTCGAGATTACCCCGCCCGGTCGCCGATGAGTGGGAGTGGCAATACAAAGGCTTATGCCGTGATTTACCAACAGAGATGTTTTTCCATCCTGATGGTGAACGCGGTCCACGCCGACGTAATCGTGAAAACACGGCGAAAGCTATCTGTGCAACATGTCCAGTC
>CANKCT010000100.1 GCA_947480465.1 Actinomycetota bacterium | reverse complement strand
GGTGGATTTCAAAGCCAGAAATAATCCTTATTGATGAAGCGTTAAACGATTACGACGTTGTTTCGGCTGCAGCTGGACATCCCCATGCGGTCTACCCGACATCATTTGATGAGTTACTCCGAGTGACTGGTGCTCAGCCAATGTTTGTCGGAGAATAGTTATATGAAATCTCGCACTTTCGAATGGCTTGGCGTGATAACAGCCATCATCTATTCACTGCTGGTTGCAGCTAACATCGGTGCAGAGTTCATCGGTTTTTGTCTTCTCTTAACTTCATCATTCTTAATTGGAATTTGGGCTTATCTTGGAAAACATAGAGGAATTCTCTTTTTACAGTTTTTCTATGCCACCGCTGGAATAATTGGAATGGTTCGCTGGTATTAAGTGATAGTCGCATATTTTTGGACGATTAAATCCAATGCAATTCCTTTCGCATTGCTGGCTATGGCGTTGGATAGATTTGCATTAAACAGATCTAAGAATGTAGGTTTTTTTAAATCTCTTGGCACTGGCAAGGGAGAAACTTTCACTCCTCAAGATGCGAACCCCCTGCGGTGGGGATTGATTGCTCAAGTAAATGATGTTGAGGCTTTTGATCAATGCTTCGTTGTGAAACAGTGGCGAAAAAATTCTACAAGCGAGTTCCGTGCCCTTCTCGAACCCATCTCATCTCATGGCAAGTGGTCAAAGCAAGAACCTTTTACGCCTTCTGTGAAGAGTTGGGATGGCCAGGTGGTCGCAATTACTAGGGCACGTATCAAACTCACTCAAAATTTTAGATTCTGGCGATCGGTTCCACCAGTCACATCATCGCTTCATGACTCTCCTGGCCTCATTGCAGCTATTGGGATTGGAGAAGCACCCATCGGCCTTCAGGGAACATTCTCAATGTGGGAGACCTCTGATGCTCTCACTCAGTTCGCCTATCGGGGTACCGCACACAACGCTGCCATCGAAGCAACAAAAAAGTACTCGTGGTACTCCGAAGAGCTGTTTTCACGCTTCGCGCTTAGAAATGTACGTGGTTCAATTAATACCAAAGCTTAGTTATAGGGCAGAATTACAGTATGTCGATCCGCCATTACACACCGCGCAGGAATCGCCATCGAAGCATCTCAAGGCGAATGAACATAATGCTTGTCGCTGTCCTCTCAATAGCAATTGGACTTCAAGTTCTTTACCCACTCGTTGAAGGTGAAGGTCTGCGTGTCATAACACTTGCTATTGTGTATTGGGGTGCAGGGGCAATGCTTTTACATGCGTTGCTTGCATTTGGAGGAAGATATGCACTTATTTACTTGTCTTTCACTTTTTTCTTTGCTCTAATCATCGAACACATTGGAGTTCTCACTTCTTGGCCTTTTGGTGAATATAGCTACTCCACGGATTTGGGATTTCGTGTATTTTCTGTACCACTCGTAGTCCCTTTCGCTTGGATAATGATGGCGCACCCAATACTTATCGCATCCAGAAGAATTGCAGGAAATTGGATCTTCCTTTACGGTGGAGTTGGCCTAGCTGCATGGGATCTATTTTTGGACCCACTCATGGTGTCTTCTGGTCGTTGGACTTGGGTAGTCAATGGTGCACATGTTCCATTTCAACCAGAAATTCCACTGTCAAATACTTTTGGCTGGTTACTAGCGGGAATGGGATTAATCGGAAGTTTGCATCTCATCCTTCCAAGGGATCTTCGCAAAATTGGTGCCTCGCATGCTGCTGTAGATGTATATCTAGGATGGACACTCTTTTCTGGAATCATTGGAAATCTTTTTTTCTTTAGCAGACCGGGTGTTGCATTTTTCGCAGGCGCTGTTTTTGGCATTGTTTTAGCACCATATTTCTTCACTCGCTGGCTTGGGCGTCCATAGTTTTTATGGAATGGTTTCTCGTACTTCCCACACTGCTTTTGTTAACAACGGTTACAAACTTCTTCACTATTCGTAATCCTCTTTCCACAACAGCGATAAGTGAATCTGTCAGTGTTTTAGTGCCACTTCGCAATGAATCAAGTAACGTAAATGGGCTCATAAATTCACTTAAGGCTCAGAATGTGCTCACAAATGTTGAGTTCATATTATTAGATGATAACTCGGACGATCAGACGCTTAAACTACTTGAGGAATCAACTTCTGGGTTGAGTAACTTTCATATTATTGAGGGTTCCCAGCTTCCTTCTGGTTGGATCGGTAAGAGTTGGGCATTGCAGCAATTACTAGATATATCTAAGGGTGAAATAATAGTTTCAGTTGATGGCGATGTCCGATTGAAGCCTGATGCAATAAGTAAGTCTATTTCCTTAATGAAGTCGTCATCTCTAGATTTCATATCTCCATATCCGCGCCAATTAGCTCTTACTTTTGCTGAAAATTTAATTCAACCTTTACTTCAGTGGTCATGGATGTCTACAGTTTTACTTCGCGTTGCCGAGCGAGTGTCTTTTTCATCAATGGCAGTTGCAAATGGCCAGTTCTTTGTCGTGAACAAAAGTGCTCTAAAAATAGCCGGCGGATATGAATCTGTAAAAAGTGCAGTTCTCGATGATGTTTTCCTGGCGCGCACTTTAGTTGCATCTGGTGCACATGGTGTAGTTATAAATGGTGCTGATATCGCCGAGTGTCGAATGTATGCTTCTTGGAATGAGATAAAAGCTGGCTACGGTAAGTCGTTACGCTATGCCTTTGGAACAAAATTTGGCGCATTCTTGGCAGCGGTATTTCTCTTTTCAACAGGTATTCTCCCCCTTATTCTGATTGTGACTTCGCCTAGCTTTGGCTTATCTGCATATCTACTTATTGTGTTCTCGCGATTATTAAGTGCCCTAAAATCTAAAGGTCGCCTGATCTATGCTCTCCTCCATCCTCTATCATCTGCCTTGTTGGTATATCTCATCGCATATTCATTTTTCAATCACAAAAAGATTCAGTGGAAAGGCCGCCCGTTATGAAAATTGCCGTAATCGGTGCCGGAATGGGTGGAATGACTGCTGCCGCCCGATTAGCTCGAGCTGGGCATTCGGTCACTATTTATGAGGCATCTGATACATACGGCGGAAAATTGAGAACTGAATGGATTGGAAAATTTGCATTTGATACCGGTCCATCACTTTTAACTTTACCCGCCGTCTATAAGGATTTTTTCATTCGCACCGGAAAACCCCTCGGCTTACTCTGTGAAATAACACCTGTAAACCCATCATTCGACTACAGGTTTGCAGATGGAACACATGTGAAGTTTGCAAACCTCTCAAGACACCACACGTTGAATGCAATCAGAGAATCTTACGGTAATGAAGTATCAGAGCAATGGAATCAAATGATGAAGCGGGCCACCAGAATGTGGGATGTTTCGCGCGAACCGTTTGTCGAGTCTGAACTTCGTTCGCCAATTTCTCTGTTGAGGCGAAAGAGTCTTTTTAGAGACATTCTTACTATCGCACCTTGGAAATCATTACGTACTTTTGCTAATGAAAATTTGCCGGATCACCATCTTCGATACATCCTTGATCGCTATGCAACATATAGTGGTTCCGATCCACGCAAAGCACCCGCAGTGTTAGCAACTATTGCATATGTCGAAGAAGCTTTTGGTGCATGGCATATAAAAGGAGGACTTGGAACTCTTGCGCAGTTGGTGCAACAGCGATGTATCGATGTTGGAGTTAATTTTCTTTACAATTCAAGAGTTGCCCAAATTACGGTAAAAAAGGGGGTAGCTACTGGGATAGTACTCACGAACGGTACCGAAATTACCGCGGACCGTATTGTTGCAAATGCCGATGCCGAACTCATCTATAACAATTTAATTTTAGGCGAAAATAGAAAGCTAAGGAAAGTTCGTAAAAACTTAAAAACTGCCGATGCCTCAATTGCTGGTTTCACATTACTTTTGGGACTGCGTAAAAATGGAAGCCCGAAATTGAGTCACCACACTATTTTATTCCCAGAAGATTATGACGCTGAATTCAACGCAATTTTTAATGACAGAAGTCCCGTAGATAAACCAACAATTTATATCTGTTCTCCTGATGATGAAACAATGGTGAAAAACACTGATCTTGAAAGTTGGAGTGTGCTGG
>CANKCT010000099.1 GCA_947480465.1 Actinomycetota bacterium | reverse complement strand
TACAACAATTTTTAATGTTGCCATTAATTGCACGGCTGAAATTAATTGACTAAGAGTCCAACCCTTAAGGTAGGAGGCAATGAACCACGTTGTTACATAGTGTCGATTCCATTGGGTCTCATCCGAAAGAGCACCTTCAAGACCTCGTAATGAAAGTACGCAAAAAACAATTACAAGAATGGTTGCTTCTACGTAATAAGCTTTAAGCATCCCAGAACCGTAAAAACGTGACCGTTTATTTCTTAGGCGAGTAACTTGGCGAACGATTATTAACGTAAGAATTCCTATGCCAGTTGCCCACGCAATAAGTTCGGTGAAGTATTCATAAAACCATAAGTGACCAATAAACGGGAGAGCGAACTCTGGATTTAGCAATTGTCCATAAGCGGTGACTAATGTTCCAAATAGAACTACGAAACCAACCATTACAAACCAGTGCGCAAAACCAACAAGCGTAAAATTAAACATTTTAGTGTGACCGAAAATCTCACCAGCTGCCATGCGCAATCGCTTGCCGCGATCATTGCTGCGCGTTGGATCTGCTGCACCCTTTTTATAGATGCCAATCAACGTACGGGTCCGCACGAACATTAAAGCCAGAGCGACAACGGTGATGCCATAGGCGATTACTGCCAGGGTCAGATTCATAGCCATAGGTTAGGGAATAAACCGCAACAGAGCACGGTTCCTCTAGTAGCAAACCTGAGTCGCTTCGACTCAACCTTTTGGGTATAGTGGACTCAGGTTTGAAGCAGGCCTCGACCCTATCCCAGGCTCGAGCGAGAAAAAGGAGCGATACAAAATGGCTAGAGCAGTTGGAATTGACCTTGGAACGACCAATAGTTGCGTTTCAGTCCTAGAAGGTGGCGAAGCCACCGTCATCGCCAATGCCGAAGGTGCCCGCACGACCCCGTCGATTGTGGCCTTCGCAAAAAATGGCGAGGTCCTCGTGGGTGAAGTGGCAAAGCGCCAATCTGTCACAAACGTCGACCGCACAATCCGTTCAGTCAAGCGTCACATGGGAACCGACTGGACTATTGATATTGATGGCAAGAAATACACATCACAGGAGATCTCGGCACGCGTCTTGCAGAAGTTAAAGCGCGATGCTGAGTCTTATTTAGGTGAGACCGTGACTGATGCCGTAATTACTGTTCCGGCATATTTCAATGATGCACAACGCCAAGCAACTAAAGAGGCTGGCGAAATTGCAGGACTAAATGTTTTGCGCATCATCAACGAGCCAACTGCTGCAGCGCTCGCATACGGTCTAGATAAAGCCGATCAGGAACAAACGATTCTTGTATTCGACTTAGGCGGTGGAACTTTTGACGTTTCACTCCTTGAAATTGGAGATGGAGTTGTTGAAGTAAAAGCAACCAATGGCGATAACCACTTAGGTGGAGATGACTGGGATCAAGCTCTCGTTGATTTTCTTGTTCAGAACTTTGGTTCACAAAATGGAATCGATTTAACTAAAGACAAGATGGCGATGCAACGTATTCGTGAAGCTGCAGAAAAAGCAAAAATTGAACTTTCGTCTTCACAGTCTGCATCAATTAACTTGCCATACATCACAGTTGATGCTGAAAAGAATCCATTGTTCATGGACGAGACAATTACTCGGGCACAGTTCCAACAGTTAACTGGTTCACTTCTTGATCGTTGTAAGAAGCCGTTCCAAGCTGTGTTAAAAGATGCTGGAATTCCAATTAGTAAGATTCAAAGCGTTGTACTTGTCGGTGGCTCAACTCGTATGCCAGCAGTTGTTGATCTTGTTAAAGAACTAACTGGTGGAAAAGAGCCAAATAAGGGCGTAAATCCTGATGAAGTTGTTGCCGTAGGCGCATCTCTGCAAGCCGGTGTATTAAAAGGTGAAGTAAAAGATGTTCTTCTCTTGGATGTAACACCACTTTCACTTGGTATCGAAACCAAGGGTGGCGTCATGACGCGCTTAATTGAGCGAAACACAACAATTCCAACAAAGCGTAGTGAAGTATTCACTACTGCCGATGATAATCAACCAGCTGTACAGATTCAGGCTTACCAAGGCGAACGCGAGATGGCGGCTTATAACAAGAAGCTTGGCATGTTCGAACTTACAGGTCTGCCACCTGCACCACGTGGAGTTCCGCAGATCGAAGTGACATTCGATATCGATGCAAATGGAATTGTTCATGTTTCAGCTAAAGATCTTGGAACTGGAAAAGAGCAGAGCATGACCATCACTGGTGGGTCAGCGCTCTCTAAAGATGAAATCACTCGCATGATGGAGGATGCTGAATCACACGCTGAGGAAGATCGTCAGCGCAAAGAGGAAGCAGAAATTCGTAACGCTGGTGATTCACTTCTTTACTCAACACAGAAGTTCATTAAAGATAATGAAGAAAAACTCAGCGAAGGTGAAGCACTTGAAAAGAAGACTGAGACTGAAGCAGCTCTTACAGAGCTACAAACCGCACTCGGTGGTTCTAACTTCGAAATGATTAAGTCTGCGACTGAAAAAGTTGCAACTGTCAGTCAAGCCTTAGGTGCTGCACTCTATGCAGGCGCAGCAGCCGCCGCCGAGAAAGAGGCAGGCGCAGCTAACGAAGATGGCGTTGAAGATGCTGAGGTTGTGGAGTGACCGAAGAAACTTCGGTCGAAGAATCAGTAGTTGAAGATGTAGCACCGGATCAGGTAACTGATCCGGTAGTTACACTCACTAATGATTTACAGCGATTACAAGCCGAATACGCTAACTATCGAAAGCGTGTAGAGCGCGATCGTTCAGTTGCTCACGAAATGGCGATTGGTGCAGTCTTGACCGAACTCTTAGCGTTACTCGATGACGTAGATCGCGCTGAACAACATGGTGAGCTAACTGGCGGATTCAAGGCTGTTGCAGATCAATTGAATTCAATCACATCACGAATCGGTCTTGAAAAATACGGTAGCGAAGGCGAAGCTTTTGATCCGCAAATTCATGAAGCGTTGATGCATGAGACTTCTTCTGAAGTTGCTATTGCTACTGCATCCAAGATTTTGCAACCCGGGTATAAATACAAAGAGCGAATTTTGCGCCCTGCTCGTGTAGCAGTAACCGATCCTGCCGGAGAATAATTTTTATGGCCGCCAAAGATTTATATGAGAAAGACTTCTATAAAGTCTTAGGTATTGATAAAACTGCTCAAGCCGACGAGATTAAGAAAAAGTATCGTGCTTTGGCACGAGAACTTCACCCCGATAAGAACAAGGGTGATACGGCCAAAGAAGAGAAGTTTAAAGGCATCTCCGAAGCCTACGAAGTTCTCTCTGATGCTAAGAAGCGCGCTGAATATGATGAGGCACGCTCACTGTACGAGCGAGGAGGATTCCGTGCACCAACTGGGGGCCAACAAGGCGGCGACTTTAATGACCTATTTGGAGGTGGTAATCCTCAAGATTTATTCGCAAATCTTTTCGGTGGAGGTGGCCGACGCGGGCCGCGCAAAGGTCAGGACTTACAGACCGAGGCAACGATTTCATTTCGAGAATCTATTTTTGGTACAACTTTAGATTTACGCCTTGCGACAGATCGAGGCGCAGCCCAAAACATCACTGCGCGAGTTCCAGCAGGTGTCAACGATGGTGCCAAGATTCGCCTTAAAGGCAAAGGCGCTCCAGGAGAAGCTGGCCCGGGTGACTTATTCATTATGCTGCATGTAAAACCACATGCAATTTTCACCCGTAAAGGTGAAAATTTAAATGTGGTTTTACCTGTAACTTTCACTGAGGCGGCTTTGGGTGCAGATATAAAAGTACCAACCATGAGTGGAGACGATGTAACGGTTCGCATTGCACCCGGGACCTCCAATGGACGCACATTGCGTGTAAAGGGTCGTGGTATCACTAAGGGCTCGGCCACGGGAGATTTACTCGTAACCGTCGAAGTGCAGGTTCCTCAACGCGTAGATGGCAAAGCACTAGATGCACTCAAAATATTTGCACAAGAAACTTCACATGAGGATGTTCGTGCAGATTTTGCAATTAAGGCAAAATCATGAAAGATGAATTAGAGAACAATCCTCCCGCTGATGATGCCGCGGTTTATGTGATATCAGTTGCCGCAGAAATATCAGGCTTACACCCGCAAAC
>CANKCT010000098.1 GCA_947480465.1 Actinomycetota bacterium | reverse complement strand
CTCACCGTAGCTTTAGCAGCGATTTAAAACTAGCTAAAGAAGAACTAGTGCAGATAAAAGCTCGTGTTCGTGCCTTATCACCGCAAGCCACATTGGATCGGGGTTATTCAGTAGTGCAGTTAACAACTGGTGAAATCGCTCGCGATGCCAGTGCTTTAAAGCCCGGTGATGGGCTTCGCCTGCGATTAGCTAAGGGCGAGACCAATGCCACAGTGACCACTAATAGTTCGAAGGAGTAGATTTAGCCCATGGTAGAAAAACAGATCTCATATGAAGCGGCCCGGGACGAGCTTGCTGAAGTCGTTACTGCGTTAGAAACAGGAAGCGCAACTTTGGAAGAGTCTCTGAAACTATGGGAGCGCGGCGAAGCCTTAGCCAAGATCTGCCAGGAGTGGCTAGATGGAGCCAAGAAAAAGTTAGATGCGGTTAAACCGTAAGCACAATGCCAAATTTTTCATACTCAGAGCTTTTGCCCCTTGGCAAAGATGAGACTACGTACCGCCTTGTAGGTACCGAGGGTGTGAGCGTTGTACGTCATGGCGAAAAAGAGTTTTTACAGGTTGAACCCGCAGCGCTTGCGAAGTTAACGGCCGAGGCCATCCACGATATTTCCCATTATCTGCGCCCAGATCATCTGCAGCAGTTGGCAAATATTATTCAAGACCCTGAGGCATCCCCCAATGATCGTTTTGTGGCAACTGACTTATTGAAAAATGCCAATATTTCGGCGGGTGGAATCCTGCCCATGTGCCAAGACACCGGAACCGCTTTAGTCATGGCAAAAAAAGGTCAACATGTTTTAACAACGGGCAAGGATGAGATCGCAATTTCCCAGGGAATCTACGATGCATACACTCAGTTAAACCTTCGTTATTCGCAGATGGCTCCCGTTACTACATGGGAGGAAAAGAACACCGGAAATAATTTGCCCGCCCAAATTGAAATCTTTGCCGATAGTGATCACCAAGACGAATACAATTTTTTATTTATTGCTAAAGGCGGCGGAAGCGCTAACAAGTCATTTTTATACCAAGAGACGAAGGCGGTCTTAAATCCCACTTCGTTTATGTCGTGGCTGGATGAAAAACTTCGCTCGATCGGCACTGCAGCTTGTCCCCCGTATCACTTAGCAATTGTTATCGGCGGAACAAGTGCTGAGCACACGGTTAAGACGGCAAAGCTGGCCAGCACTAAATACTTGGATTCGCTACCAACCAGCGGTGATGCTGAAACTGGACATGGTTTTAGAGATCTCGATTTAGAGCAAAAAGTTTTGGAGTTAACTCGGACTTTAGGAATCGGCGCGCAGTTTGGTGGCAAGTATTTCTGCCACGATGTGCGCGTTGTTCGCCTGCCTCGTCATGGTGCATCCCTACCGATTGCAATCGCAGTGTCGTGCTCTGCCGATCGACAGGCGAAGGCAAAAATAACTAAAGATGGTATTTTCTTAGAAGAGCTAGAGCGCGACCCTGCGCACTTTTTGCCAGAGACCACCGATGAACATCTAGACGATAATGTCGTGGCGATAAATTTGAATCAGCCAATGGCATCGATTCAGGCCGAACTATCTAAACATCCAGTCAAGACTCGGCTCTCGCTGACCGGAACCTTAGTTGTTGCCCGCGATTTAGCTCATGCAAAGATCAAAGCAGCCATGGATAACGGTGCACCAATGCCAGAATATTTAAAGAATTATGCCGTTTATTACGCAGGCCCAGCTAAAACCCCTACTGGCTATGCATCTGGCTCTTTTGGTCCTACCACTGCTGGTCGCATGGATTCATATGTTGAATACTTTCAATCACAGGGTGGCTCACTCGTGATGTTGGCAAAGGGAAATCGCTCTCAAGCAGTTACCGATGCTTGCAAAGCCCATGGAGGTTTTTATCTAGGGTCGGTAGGTGGACCTGCTGCACGACTTGCGCAGGAGTGCATCAAAAAGGTTGAGGTTTTAGATTTTGAAGAGCTTGGGATGGAAGCGGTCTGGAAGATTGATGTCGTAGATTTCCCAGCTTTTATTGTTGTTGATGATAAAGGTGAAGATTTCTTTGCCACAACAAGCAAGCCTCTAGTAATCGGCAAAAAGCCGTAACTCGCTTTTCACGCCGCGTTGATTTTTAGTAGTAGCGACGAGATTTAAAGTGTGACCACGCCTTACATGGGGTGTCATATCTCATTGTGATGTAGCGAAGTCCCCATCGAATCTGTGTCACTGGATTTGTGCGCCAGTCCGTCCCGACCACACTCATCTTGTCAGCGGGTAAAGCTTGAGGAATTCCATGAGCACCCGAGCGCTTATTGTGAGACCTGTAGTTCCAGTGGCTCTCTTTCGTCCAAAGACTATTAAGACAAGAGAACTGAGCGTCATTAAAACCGAACTCCTCAGTCATGATTGCTTTGGCGACTTTCTTTGCCCCGACCGATGTCCGAGCCATTTCAACTTGGCGGCTAATAGATGAGACCAGTGCCATGTCACTTGAAAACATTGAGCCGACCGGCGTTGAAGCAAGTTCGACAGAGCCATAAAGGGCACTGGCATTTTCAAGCGGCGGCTGCTCAGGTGTGAGAGGGGTGCCATCGGGCTCGATCACAATGGAGGTTGTCATCGGGAACTCAAGACCATAGGCACTTGGCAAGGCAGAGGTCAGAAAGAGCATGGCAGCGATGACGCTCCAAATAGAAACATGCTTGTAGCTAGTTTTCATCTGACCCTTCCTTTCCTGCTAGCGGCGTAACTGCCTCAAATGAGGCTCAAAGATCTACGGGGAAGGCTTTAGGGTGTCGCGATTCGCCAGTATCGGCAAATTAAATCCCGCGTGAGTCGCAAATTCTCAGAAAAATGTCTGACTGTGGAAAAGTAAAACCGCAGGTCAGCAAGGGGAATGTCCGAAATGTACCAAATGTGACTGTGAGATTGATTCTGAGCTATTTTAGGGGCTTTGGCAGAGGCGGCTGCCCTATCCTGCGATTGGACCCTCAAGCATCTCAGTGACCAGAGCGGCAATCGGCGAGCGCTCGGATCTCGTTAAGGTCATGTGAGCAAAAAGCGGATGGCCTTTGAGGGTTTCCACAACGGCGACGACTCCATCATGGCGACCAACCCGCAAGTTATCGCGCTGGGCAACATCATGTGTCAGTACAACTCGTGAACCTTGGCCGATTCGAGAGAGCACGGTCAATAAAACTCCCCGTTCAAGGGACTGTGCCTCATCGACAATCACAAATGAATCGTGAAGTGAGCGCCCCCGAATGTGAGTCAAGGGTAAAACTTCAATGAGGCCACGATCGACGATCTCATCGATGACCGCTTGGCTAACAAGTGCACCTAAAGTGTCAAAGACAGCTTGTGCCCAAGGAGACATCTTCTCTCCCTCACCGCCAGGTAAGTACCCCAGCTCTTGGCCTCCAACTGGATAGAGCGGACGGAAGATGACTACCTTCTTGTGCACTCGCTTTTCCATGACCGCTTCGAGACCAGCACATAAGGCAAGTGCAGATTTTCCGGTTCCGGCTCGGCCGCCGAGGGAGACGATTCCAATTGAATCATCGAGCAGCAGGTCAAGTGCAACACGTTGTTCGGCGCTGCGGCCATGCAGACCGAAGGCGCTGCGGTCTCCGCGAACTAACTGCAGTTGTTTATCAACAGTGATACGAGCCAAAGCGCTTCCGCGTTCGGAGTGCAAAACAACGCCAGTGTGGACTGGAAGTTCATGAGCGATTTCATGGTCTGCTCGATCAGTTGCATAAAGATCGTCGATGACTTGGCTGCCGACACTGAGTTCGACGATTCCTGTCCAGCCGCTATTGGATACAAGTTCGGCTAAATACTCTTGAGCCTCAACACCAACAGAAGATGCCTTCACTCGAAGTGGCAAATCCTTGGTTACTAAAACGACTTGCTTGCCATCGCCCATAAGATTTTTGGCAATTGCCAAAATGCGCGAATCATTGGTGCCATCTCGCAAAAAGCCTTGAGGCAGCGTAGAAAGATCAGTGTGATTGAGCTCAACGGAGAGAGTCCCGCCCTCTGGAGTAATGGTCAGGGCCTTATCCAAGCGACCATGCGTGATTCGCAAATCATCCAAAGCGCGAAGTGCGGCCCGGGCAAAATAGCCAAGCTCTG
>CANKCT010000097.1 GCA_947480465.1 Actinomycetota bacterium | reverse complement strand
TTGAAACCACCAAGTAGGGAAGTTTTTCCTTCAATCAAAATTCCACCACTACCTCGAATTGCAACCGATGCACCTAAATAATCACGTGTGATAGAAACATAGTGCCAATCAGACTTAGTATTTTTGCGAGAGAGTGTCATAACGGGAAGGTCTGTTATCCGCGCCAAACGCTCACCAAAAACATCATCAATGTTGATCACAGCTAAATCTGCATATTCAAAAGTAAATAATTTTGCCTTAGCTTGGAAGTAATCTTCCATGGTTTTATGAAAATCTAAATGGTCTTGGGACAGATTTGTAAATCCAACTACCGCAAAGTGGCTACCTCTAATTCGTTCTAGAGTAATTGCGTGACTGGAAACTTCCATAACCAAGTTACGCATATGCCTTTCCCTCATCACAGCTGAGAGTGAGTGTAATTCACTGCTCTCAGGTGTCGTTCGCTTACTGGCATAAACTTCATTTCCAATTCGTACTTCGACAGTACCTACAAGCCCGCTCTCACGGCCAGCTGCCTGCATTATCTGGTGTAATAAAGTGGTTACAGTTGTTTTTCCATTAGTGCCCGTCACTCCGACGCTGTAAAGATCGCGCATAGGTTCAGCATAAAACCATGCACTGATCACACCAGCTGCTCTACGCGGGTTTTCAGATATCAGTACCGGTATCCCAGAAATCTTTGCCGAACCTTGCTTATCTGTGAGGATAGCAACTGCACCATTAGCGATGGCTTCATCTGCAAACTCTGCACCATGAAACTTTTCTCCCGGAAGCGCAATAAATAGATCACCTTTAATTACATCACTACTCGACTGTGAAATTCCGTTCACTTCAATGCCTTCAATACTTTGGGTACAATGTGCATCTATGACTGCAGAGATTGCAGTGAGAAATTTACTGGAGTCAGCCACTGGTCTTTGCATATGTCACCTTCTTTACTGCTAACTCTTTTTGTAACTCTTTTTCATTCAGTGCAACTGGAATAATTGAAGAATTAGTTGGTGCAATATGACGACTTTGCAAAACAAACGACATAACTTTTTTAAATACAGGCCCACCAAGTGTGCCACCCCAGTGCATTCCTTGTGGATCTTGAATTGTTACGCTAATGACATATGCTGGCTTGTCAGCTGGGGCAAATCCAATAAATGATGCGGTGTATCCACGATAGCAACCACATGTGTCATCAATTCGCATTGCGGTACCCGTTTTACCTGCAACTCGATAACCTGGTATCGCAGCAGTAGGAGCAGTTCCAGATCCCGAAACCACACTCTCCATCATGATGCGCATTGCTTTGGCAGTTTCTACGCTTACGACGCGTTCGCTTGTACGGCCTGCTGCCGGAGTAAAGTTTCCACTCGAATCAGTTGTGCCCGCAATGACAGTTGGCGAAACTCGTACACCATCATTTGCAATTGTTGCGAAAATACTTGTTGCCTGCATCGACGTTAGTGAATACCCCTGACCAAAAGCCACTGTAGGAGCGGTTGTGCCCGACCAATCGGCCACTTTGGGAAGTATTCCACGCGATTCACCAGGTAGTCCAGACCCAGTTTTGCTGCCGACGCCAAACTTTGAAAGGTAATTATATAGAGTGTCATTAGTTAACAACTCACCGATTTTAATCGCCCCAGTGTTACTTGAAACAGCCAATAATCCAGAAGTTGTCAAACGCTGAGTCTCATGTTTTTCATGATCGTGAAAAACCTTATTTGATCGCTTCAAAGTGTATGGAATTGTAAAAACTGTATTCGGTGTAATTCTTTTCTCTTCAATTGCTGCAGCTACCGTCATCACTTTACCAGTAGAACCTGGTTCATATACATCTTGTACAGATGGATTTCGCATCGCGACCAAAGATATTTTTGACGTATTGTTTGGATCAAAAGTTGGTGCAGTGGCGTGAGCTAAGATCTCACCGGTTTTAGGATCCATCACAATTACTGTTCCACTAATTGCATTTGATGCTCTCACAGCATCGGAAATAGCTTTTGAAGCTACCCACTGAATATCTCGATCAATCGTTAATCGAACTGAAGTACCGGTTTGTGCGGGAGAAATTTCAGATTGCGATCCAGGTATTTCAGCACCATAACCATTAGCATACGAATACTTACCATCGACACCAGAGATGACAGAATTCATGCTTGATTCAAGACCGGTTGCGCCTTTGCCTTCTTTGTTGACGAAGCCCACCAAAGATGCAATAAGGGAACCAGATGGATACTCACGAATATATCCGCGCTCTGGATAAAATCCAATAATGCGTTCAGGGCTCATACTTGAGTACTTTGCATTGTATGTTGATATAGCGGCTGTGAGTTTTTGCCAAAGTGCTGGTTTTGCATTTTGGTAGACCATATTCCATTTACGCTTACCGGTAATACTTGCTGTGACTTCTGAAACTGAGAGTCCGAGAATAGGAGCTACAAAGTTAGCAACTCGTGATGGGTTGGTGATCTGGGTTTGATCAACAACAATGCTCGTAGCAACAACACTACGAGCAAAAGCAACTCCATTAATATCGGTTATTTCTCCACGCGGGGCGGGTAAAGATCGAGTGTTTTCCATTTCATTGACTGCGCGCATTCGATAGTCATTAGCCTGAATTACTTGGACTTGAATTAATCTCACGCCAAAAAGCAGAATAACTACGGCAATCAAGAGAACCATGATGCGAATTCGGTTATGGGCAAGTGCAAAATTACCCATTGCTAGTTCTTCCCTGATTAGGAGTGGCTTTGTTCAATTGAAGAAAGATTGGATTTTCAGATGGTTTCATTCCTAATTCAGTTGCTGCCTGAGCGAGAGCATCAGGAGAGGATTTTTTATCTATCTCTCGAGCAATTGCTTCTCTTTGATCACTTACCATCTTTGCTTCTAGTTTTAAATGCGATAACTCGAAGGCATCTTGAGCCAGTAATGTATTAATGAACAAAAGCATAAAAATCCCCAGAACTCCTATGCCAGTTACAAAGGTTGCAAAGAATTTACGATTTGCCTGCTTACCCTCTGTAACTTCTGGCACTAACTTTAAAACTGCTTGAGCAGATTTTTCTGCAATTATTTCTTTTGAGCGAGTAATCGCTGGGGCGAAAGCTGTGATTGCCATTAAGCGGCCACTCTTTCTATAGCACGCAAACGAACGGAAGCCGAACGCGAATTCTCTTCAAGCTCTTGTAAACTTGGTGTCTCACTTCCCCGGATGACCAGAGAAAACTTTGCTGCAAATTCAGGGAGTTCAAATGGGAGATCTCTCGGTGTTCCTGAAGTTGTCGATGCCACAAAAAGATCTTTAACAATTCGATCTTCCAGAGATTGAAATGACATGACAACCAAACGACCGCCAACACTGAGTAATTGAAGGGCAGCCGGGAGTGCGCGAGTAATTGCGCCAAGCTCATCGTTTGTTTCAATTCGAAGAGCTTGAAAACTTCTTTTTGCTGGATTGCCGCCGGTCCGGCGGGTAGCTGCTGGTATTGCATTTTTAATCAAAGCTGCCAATTCAGACGTTGAGTTAAGCGGAGCAATTTCCCTTGCTTTTACAATCGATTCAACAACTCTTGTCGCGAATTTTTCTTCACCATACGTTCGCAAAATACGAACTAATTGACCTGGCTCGTATGTATTAACTATTTCAGCTGCAGTCAAACTCTGTGAACGGTCCATGCGCATATCGAGTGGGGCATCTTGAGAATATGAAAACCCTCTGTTGGATTCATCTAACTGCATAGATGAAACACCTAAATCAAAAAGCGCACCAGTGATATGTGAGAAACCAAATGAATTAACAACTGAAGTAATTGCATCAAAAGTTGTGTGAGAAGTTAGTAAGCGATCTGCAAATGGAGCCAATCTTTTGGATGCATGTTCGATTGCATCAGAATCTCGATCTATACCAATAACCGTTAAATGAGGGAATTTTGAAAGAAGTAATTCCGAATGTCCCCCTAATCCGAGTGTCGCATCGACAATTACAGGGTTCTGGGCAGAGTTTATGGCAGGAGTCAAGAGTTCAACACAGCGATCGAGCATTACTGATACGTGTGCACTATTTGCAATCATCTCTCCCCCTAACTTTTCGATAGACCAACACTTCAACTTTTCTAACTCTCATCTCT
>CANKCT010000096.1 GCA_947480465.1 Actinomycetota bacterium | reverse complement strand
GAATCCAAAACCTTAAATACGGCAAAAAACCTCATTGTGGGGTGGACGTCCTTGATCTCCAACATCATCTATATTTTTAGCGGTCGGGCAGTCTGGCCAGTGGTTATCGCCCTCATGGTGGGCTCCAGTATTGGTGGAACCATCGGCGGTCGTTGGGCAGCGCAGATGCCTAAGGCGGTATACCGCGGCTTGATTTTGACCGTGGGTTTTGGGGCCTCAATCTGGTTGTTTACCAAGTATTACTAGGAAAGAAATCGGCCCTGGTGTATCAATTCATATATCACTGATATATCATCGTCGCTATGGGCCAGGCGATTCATATCCTCAGTCGCGAAAGTACTTCGCTATCTGAAGAGGCTTATAGCCGAATCCGCTCGATGATTATCACGCTGGAACTCGTGCCCGGATCGCTCATAAGTGAGAGTGATTTAATGGCAAAGCTTGGATTTGGGCGAACACCAATTCGAGAGGCGTTGCGCTCGCTGGCAAATGAAAAACTAGTCGAAGTCTATCCCCGTCGTGGAATGTTTGTTTCAAGCGTTGATGTACAAAATCTCTCTGCACTTTCAGAGACCCGTGCGGTTTTAGAGATCAAAGCTGCAGAACTTGCTGCAACGCGCTCAACGCCTGCAGATCACTTGATTACAAAAGCTTTAATAACTGAGATTAAGTCAATAAAAGGCAATGTAGATATGGCAACCCTGATCGGATTAGATCAGCGGATTCACCACCACATTTATCAATGTACACATAATGAGTTTTTGGCAGCGGCGCTAGATAACTATTACGCCCATGCTCTTCGCATCTGGTTCTTGGCCCTTGACCGAGTTGCAGGTTTAGCTGAAGCAATTATTGAACATCGAGAGTTGCTAGAGGCAATTGCAGAAAATGATTCCAAAGCAGCAGGTAAGGCAATGCGTGATCACGTTGAGGGATTTGAAACTTCAATTCGTAAATCTTTATAAACCACCACTACCAGAACGAGGAAAAGAACTATGAGCAAGTTACCTGCAACAGCAAAGTGCGTCGTTATTGGCGCAGGTATCGTCGGCAACGGCATGGTCTACCACCTAGCTAAGCTTGGTTGGAAAGATATTGTTCAGATTGATAAAGGGCCGCTACCAAACCCTGGTGGTTCGACAGGTCACGCATCTAACTTTATTTTTCCAGTTGATCACTCAAAAGAGATGACTGCGATTACTGCTGAGAGCATGAGACAGTACAAAGAGTGGGGTACCTTTACTGAAACTGGTGGAATCGAAGTAGCTCGCACACCAGAACGAATGCAGGAGCTAGCACGCAGAATTACTTCAGCAAAGTCATGGGGAATCGAAGGTGGTCGAATCCTCACACCTGCAGAAGTTAAAGAGTTAGTGCCATACATCGATGAAACCATTATTTTAGGTGGGTATTACCAACCAACAGTCGGTGTTGTTGATTCACTTCGAACTGGCACTTTAATGCGCGAGCACGCCGCAGCAAGTGGTGCTGCGCAATCATTTGCAAACATTGAAGTTTTAGATATCACTGTAGAAAATGGTCGAGTAACCGGCGTAGTTACTGATCAAGGCACAATCGCTGCTGAATATGTAGTCATTGCGACAGGTTGCTGGTCACCAAAGCTCGCGGCAATGGCTGGTGCACATATTCCATTGACTCCAGCTGTACACCAGATGAAAGACATCGGACCTGTTCCGTTCTTCAAAGATACAAAAGGTGATATTGAATGGCCAATTATTCGCGATATGGATGTATTCATGTACGAACGTCAACATGGAACTGGTTTAGAAATTGGTTCTTATGCGCACCGTCCAATTCTTTACACACCGGATGACATTCCGTCCAACGCAACGGCAGCATTGTCTCCAACAGAGTTTGCATTTACTCAGGCAGATTTCGATATTCAAGATGAGCATGCTTACGAATTAATGCCATCAATTGTTGGTGATGAATCAGTTCGTGAAAAGTATGCATGTAATGGAATTCTTTCTTACACTCCAGACGGAATGCCAATTTTGGGTGAGACTCCAGAAGTTAAAAATTTGTGGTCAGTTGCTGCAGTTTGGATTAAAGAAGGTCCAGGAACAGCAAAGTCTGTGGCAGAGTGGATGGTTCTTGGAGATTCAGAGATTGATCTGCATGCTTCAAATATCGCTCGCTTCCATGAGCACCACAAAGAAGAAAAACACATTAAATCTCGTGTGGCTGAATCATTTAACAAGACGTACGGAATCGTCCATCCACTTGAGCAGTATGAATCTAATCGTAAAGTGCGACTTTCTCCTTACTATGAGCGCGAAGCTGCCCTGGGCGCAGTCTTTTATGAAACCGCTGGTTGGGAGCGCCCATTCTGGTATGAATCAAACAAGGATTTAGTTGCCAAGTTTGGCGACAAAGTTATGCCTCGCACTGCTGAATGGGAATCACGTTGGTGGTCTCCAATAATTAATGCAGAACACTTACAAATGCGCGAAACCGCTGGAATCGTGGACTTAACTGCATTTGCTTACTTTGATATCACTGGACCATCTGCATTGGCAGTTGTACAAAAAGCTGCACTTCGCCAGATGGATGTTGCTATTGGCCGTGTTGTTTACACTCCTGTACTTGGTCCTAATGGTGGATTTAAGTCAGATTTAACAATCATGCGCCTTGCTACCGATCACTTCCGCGTTGTTACTGGCGGTGCGCACGGTATGGCAGACAAGAAGTGGTTTGCTGATTTATTGCCAGCCGATGGTTCTGCAAAAATTGAAGATATTACATCTGATTACACAACACTGGGTGTTTGGGGACCAAATGCTCGAGCAATCGTGCAAGCGGTGACTTCAGAGGATATGAGCCATGAATCATTTAAGTTCAGCACATGCCGAGAAATTGATATTAAAGGCGTAAAAGTATTGGCATCTCGTATTTCATATGTTGGTGATCTCGGTTGGGAGTTCTACGTGCCAATGGCAGATGGTCCAGCACTCTGGGATGCATTGTGGGAAGCTGGAAAGAGTCATGGTTTGATTCCAGTTGGCATTGGTGTCTATGGAACAACTGGGCGTCTAGAAAAATGCTACCGAGCATATGGACCAGAGTTAGAGACTGAATACACTGTCGTGGAAGCTGGAATGCAATCTCCAAAGTTAAAAGAAGCTGATTTCATTGGCAAAGAAGCTCACGTGAAGCATCGCGCCGAAAAGCCGGTTGCAATGTTGTGCACACTATTTGTTGATGACCACACATCATCTACCGGTGAAAAGCGATACATGATGGGCAATGAACCAATCCTGACGTTGGATAAGAAGCCAATAACTGATGCGCATGGACGTCGTTCATATGTAACAAGTGCTGGTTCTGCACCATCTTTAGGTAAGCACATTTTGATGTCTTACTTACCAACCGAATTAGCTGTCGCTGGAAACAAATTCATAGTTGAATACCTTGGTGAGCATTATCCGTGTTCGATTGCCGAAGTCGGTCCAACCTCAGTATTTGACCCATCAAATGAACGGATCCTTGCCTAATGGATGTACTTGTCTGCCTAAAGCGCGTTCCACTAGCCGGTGGAACTTTGATTCTGACACCAGATTCACGCGATATCGAAACTAAGCATTTAGGTTTTGGTATTAGCCCGCACGAAGAGAACGCAGTCGAAGCTGGTGTGCAGTTAGTTGAACAAATGGGTGGAACCTTGACGCTGCTTACTCTCGGACCAAGTGATGCCGAAGAACAACTTCGTTCACAGCTTGCAATTGGTGCAACTCGAGCAGTGTTGATTGAAACTGATGGGCAAGAGTGGGATCCACAAGGAACAGCTGCTGCACTTGTAGATGCAATTAATGCTGAAGAAACTAAATTTGATTTAATCATCTTCGGTGCTGAATCTGCCGATAGCGCTGGCTATCAAATTCATATTCGCGTTGCACATGCGCTTAATCGCCCAATTGTTACTAATGTGAAGTCAATGAAGATTGAAAATTCAATTGTCAATTGCGAACGTGTCGTAGCCAATGGTCGCGAACATTATGAGGCACCTTTGCCGGCAATTATCACGGTTCGCGATGGACTAAATATTCCGCGTTACCCATCTGTACCTGGTCGAATGCAAGCACGTAAAAAAACCGTGGATATGAAGAAAGCAGAGCCACGAGTTCCAAAACTTGAAAAAGTAACACT
>CANKCT010000095.1 GCA_947480465.1 Actinomycetota bacterium | reverse complement strand
TGAAATTGCTGCATTGACAGGCGACATGCCAGTTGCTAGCAATACTGGATAAGAAATAACCGAAGCGCCACCCGCCATTCCATTAATTCCACCGACGAGAATTCCAACGGAGAAGATAATGATGTACTCGAGCATGGCTTAACCATACAATGGTGACATGAGTAAAGGTGTAGAAGTTAGATACTTTGCTGCAGCTCGCGCGCTTGCAGGAGTGGATTCGGCAACGTTTGACCCAGCACCACTGGTCTCAATTATCGGGCAGATCAGCTCAGCCAATCCAGCGTTGGCACATGTAATAGCCCAATGTAGTTTCCTGCTGGACTCGGTAGTTGTTCATGATTCAAGCATCTTCGTTAATGATGGAAGCGTCATTGATGTGCTTCCAAAATTTGCGGGTGGCTAACCACCTATCGCTGACATTGGCCGAAGTGGTGCAATAAAACTTGGATCATTTATTCCGTGGCCTGGAAGCTTACTAATGACTGTTTTTTGGAAGCGGGTCGCTATTTGGTCGCACTTGGATTCATAACTTGTATTTTCATCTCGGAGAACTGAACGTAAATCAGTTTCGGTATTTGAAAAAAGGCACGACCGAAGTTGACCATCTGAAGTTAAACGAATTCGATCGCATGCCCCACAAAAAGGTCGAGTGACACTTCCAATGATTCCGACTGTCGCACTGGTCCCATCCACATAAAACTCTTCCGCCGGTGACGAGCCTCGATTCTCAACGGGTTCTAACTTGTATCTGGAAGAGAGTGATTCAAAAATCTCATCAGCGGTAATCAGCGTTGCACGATTCCATATTCCACCGGCATCCAGTGGCATCTGTTCTATGAAGCGAAGCGAATATTCGTTTTCTAACGCCCACGTTAAAAGCGCAGGCGCTTCATCATCATTGATGCCTTTAAGTAGTACTGAGTTAATTTTAATTGGGAAAAGACCGGCATCTTTCGCAGCCGTAAGTCCGAGAATGACATCATTGAATTTATCTCTGTACGTTAAAGTCTTAAAGCGTTCGCGGTTGAGAGTATCCAGGCTGACGTTAATACGATCCAAGCCCGCATCCGCCAAAGGCTTTGCTAAATCTGGCAAGCGCACACCATTGGTAGTCAAAGTTAAGCGCGGTGCATTATCAAGTGATGCTATTCGGTGAACTATTTCAACAATATCTGGACGAAGAAGCGGCTCGCCACCCGTAAGGCGAACTTCATCTATTCCTTGACTTACCGCAACCCCAATGACTGTCATGAGTTCATCAGTGGTCAGTAAATCTTCACTTGGTAGCCATGCTGCGAAGTCATGGGGCATGCAGTACGAACATCTCAGTGAACAACGATCAGTCAGCGAAACGCGTAAGTTACGGTGCACTCTTCCATACGTATCAACTAATTCGCTCATGCAGTGTTCACCCATTCATCACTGCCATCTTTAAATACCTGGTGCTTCCAAATGGGCAACTGTTCTTTGACCTCATTAACGAGCGCGCTACAGGCATCGAAAGCACTTTCTCGATGGTGGGCACTGACGACGACTGCGAAGGCAGTCTGCCCGATAGGTATTTCTCCATATCTGTGTGCGATAGCTACTTTCTGAACTTGAAATTTCTCTGCTACAGATTGCGTGATCTCCGTTAACTTTTCTGGTGCACTCGGATGGATTTCATAGGTCAGAGATACAACTTCTTTGCCGCAATCATGGTTTCGAACGTCACCCGAAAACGTAACGATTGCACCGCAACTCTCATCACGGATGAGGTTAGCTAGCTCGAAAACATTTATCACAGCAGTAGTGACCTCGGCCCGCATGATCTGGACCATTAGTGATCGATTCCATCTAACTGATCCAAGATATGTCCAGCTAAACGTTCAATGATTACTAGCCCGTCCTTTACTCCACCAGGGGAACCTGGCAAATTAATTATGAGAGAGATTCCGTTAGTGCCGACCAGGCCGCGCGTTAAATCTGACGTTACAACTTTTTCACGTGAGTACGCCCGTAACGCCTCAGAAAAACCCGGAATCAATTTTTCGATGAAAGGCGCAGTGGCCTCCGGAGTAACATCATTTGGTGAAACTCCAGTCCCGCCTGTAGTCACAATAAGTCGAACTTTATTAGCTAATGCTTTGACTAGCTCAGCACCAATTGCATCAACATCATCGGAAACAATTATTGGGCCAGTTGCTTCAAAACCTAGCGCAGCTAATCCTTCACGCAACACTGCACCACTTAAATCTTTATAGATTCCTTGTGATGCTCGATTGCTCGCAGTAATAACTAATGCACTGCGTTGGCTCATTCGCGCTTCCAATCACCATTCTTGCCGCCAGACTTTGAATCAATTTGGATGTCACTTAGGGATGCAAATGGATCGAGCGCTTTGATCATGTCAATGACAGTAAGGCCAGCAACACTGACCGCTGTAAGAGCTTCCATTTCTACTCCGGTTCGATCCGATGTTACGACGCGAGCAGAAATTGCAACACCTGTATCAATAATTCTTAAATCTATATTTATTGTATTGATTCCAATTGGATGACAAAGAGGGATTAAATCACTTGTTTTTTTAGCGGCTAAAATTCCCGCAATCCGGGCAGTTGTTAAAACATCACCTTTCGGTGTTGCGCCATCTCGAAGTAATTCAACTACGTGCGCTGAGAGATTCACCTGTGCCGAAGTATTGGCGATGCGGACCGTGACTTCACGTTCGGTTACATCAACCATATTGGCTTGTCCTGCACTGTTTAGGTGTGTTAACTCATCACTCATGCCGCGAGTCTAATTCTTTACGGCAGTGATAGCCAACGTACAGACTCCCCCGTCTTTGTAAGGGTTTTTGTTACGACAGCGAAACCTGTTGAGTGCGCTAAGCCACGCAGCATTGCAGATCCTAAATAGTGTGCCATCACAAATCTGCCACTTACTAGATTTCCAATCACTAAGCGCGTGAAATTCTCTGGAGCTGTTAAATCATCATTCGTCACAACAGATGGCAGATCTTCCAACAATTGGCCAAGAAGAGAAGTTATAACCGGACCGCCAAGTGAAACCAAAGCAACAATTGCAGATTGAGGATTACCGGGTAACCCAACGATTGCAACATTTTCTTTGCGAGCAAGCAACATAGGGTGACCTGGTCGCACCGCGACTGTATCAACCAATATTTCTGCATCTATTAGTTGTAAAGCATCGTGGAGATAATCGCGAGGACCATGTGCAGTTCCGCCCGTAGTGATGACAATATCGGCTAGCTTGCATGCACTACTAAGTGCATCGACAACAAGTTGCCGTTCATCTGATATGTATTGTGTAGTGACTACCTCACAGCCCAACTTTGCTAACCAGCCAGGTAATTGTGGCCCTAGTGCATCACGAACTAGACCATCACTGGGAACTCCAGACAATTGAATTTCATCACCCAACAACACGATGGCAACTTTTGGTTTTCTCACAACTTCTATTTGATCTAAGCCACCGGCTGCCAATAAACCAATCATGGCTGGATTAAGTTTTGTTCCAGAATTTATTAAAATATCCCCTGCCCGGCACTCGTGAGCCGGTGGTCTAATATCTTGGCCTTCAATAACATCACCTTGGAGCGATTGCTGAGTAACGAGCGCGTTCTCCCAACGAATAATTCCGCGTGTTCCATTCGGAATAACTGCACCTGTCGCTATTCCAACAGCTTGGCCATCAATGAGTGCGCCTTTCATTGGTAAGCCGGCTTTTACTTCGCCGATGATTGACCACGGACCATTACCTGCAACGGCATATCCATCCATCGCAGATGTTGCATAAGTTGGAAGATCGCACTTGGACTGAGCATCAGTTGCTAATGTGCGATCAATACCTATATTTAAATCAACACGTTCATGAGGTAATCGTTGAAAAGAATTCAACGCAATTAAACGTGCGGAATCCCAACTGCCTTCAATAAGTGCGCTCATAGTTGAGGATTATCCTTTACCTGCGAGAGAAAAGCGATGGCACGACTTAAGTCAGCCGGAGTGTCAATATCCATGATTGCCTGCTGTACGTCTGCAGTCATCACAATCTCTTGAACTTTAAGTTGTGATACTAGTTCTCTCATCGATTTACCGCGAACGTCACCAAAATTCGCCAGAGCTCTTAGCACCGACTCACGGCGGTAGACCGCGGCTAACGGTTGTGCAAATCCATTCTCATCAACAAACATCACCGCATCATCACTAACTCTCACTAAATTCAAAAGTTGTAAAACACTCGGGAATACAAATGGCATATCAACAGCG
>CANKCT010000094.1 GCA_947480465.1 Actinomycetota bacterium | reverse complement strand
TAGCGAATGCCAAGAATTACAGAGTCTCCTGTGACCCATAGCCCACTCAAATCTGGTGGTAAAACATCTAGATTTGACTTCTCCTCTTCTTGAGTAATTTGTGTTTTGATTGCAGCCATTGTTTGATCACTGCTCTGAATTGCGCTATAACTTAAAATTGTTACAACTGAAAAAATTAAAATGGAGCATATACCGAGCAATGATTTCTGTCGTAACTGGGTTTGTTTGGTTCGATATTTAATGCCTCTCAACCAATATTCGACTAGTCCACTTCGAATTGGTAATTCCACTAAACGTAACGATATGTCTGCTAGAGCAAAAACAATGAGAACCCGCAGAGCTGATAGCGCCCACATCGATCCTTCTAGATCCACGGCAGGTCTTGTTACTTGAAAAACAACCCAATGCCATAAATAGATTGAGTAAGACCTTTCTCCAACCCACACCATAATCTTGCTGCTTAGTAGTGGAGCAAACCGTGATGCAGGATGCACAATTGAAGTAATTATTGCGCAGCCAAAGAATCCTGCTAAGGGAAATGCCAATTTATAAAGTGTTGGATCTGCTTCATTAATGAAAAGAAATGTCGCAAGCATTCCAATAAAACCGAAAACTCCTATGCCATCTATAAAATCCTGTGCACGCTTATTTACAACTTCTTGTAAATTTTGAGGAATCCAGTTGACTGCTAGCGCTGCACCAAGGAAAAGGCCAATGCTGTGCGTGTCCGTTCCAAAGTAAATGTGACTAATTTGCGACACTTCGGAAGTATCTAATCGAAAAGAGATGAACAGGAGCGTGATTCCAGAAATCGCCGCGATAAATAGTGCTGCGCCTGGGATTCTTTTCTTACCCAAATATCGAAGAATTAGCATTAAAACCAGCGGCCAAATTAGATAGAACTGAGCCTCTACGCCTAGAGACCAGGTGTGCTGTAATAGTGGTGGGCGGGCAATTGAATCAAAGTAATCAGTGTGGCGAGCAACTAACCACCAATTCATGCCACCAGTGAGAGCGAACGGTGCATCCGTTACTAATCTGCGGACAGTTTCAGGTGCCCAGATACTTGCATAAATTAACGTTATTAGAATCATAAAAACTAGCGGTGGAAGCAACCGTCGTAAGCGCGCTTTGTAGAATTTTCTAAGATCTAAACCACCATTTTGTGCAATTGAATCCAGGATTAAGCGAGTGATTACATATCCAGAAATTACAAAGAAGAGATCAACACCTAAAAAGCCACCAGGTATCCACGAGTATCCCAAGTGGTAAAGCATTACCGCCATGACTGCAAGCGCCCGCAGGCCATCAATGGCAGGGATGTAGCGGATACCTCTGGCGGTGATCATAAACTAATTACTTGCGGGTTACAGATTTCTTTGCGGCAACTTTCTTTTCCGGCTTCTTTTTCGCTCTAGCCGGCTTCTTGGTTATAGAAATTTTCTTTTTTGTAGCTTTCTTCTTGGGTGCTGCGATCGCAGTTCTAGTCCGAACACTCGAGATTTTAATCGGCCCAGCATCGATAATAGTGTCGTCAGGATTTAGATTATCTAAAACATTTTTCTGTAGTGTAGCTAACTTACTAAAAGCTGATTCAAGACGTTCTCTTGAAAGGTGTATTGCATTCTGTGCTGCATCCAAGGATTGCGTTTGAACTTTGTAAAGTCGCTCAGATTCTGACACCAGGTCATTGAGCCAACTGCGATAGTTCGCAACCTCGGATGTGGCCTTGTTGATTATTTTTTCGCCTTCACGTCGCACAGCTATTCCAAGCGCGGATATTTCACGGCGCTTAGCTTCCATCGCCGCTTCAGCCTCAGATTCAGCTTGGGCAAGTAAAGCCCCAGCTTGATTTTCAGCGGTTAGTAAATACTTGCGACCGCGTGATTCAGCATCGTTGAGAATTGAACGCGCTTTGGCATCGGCAGCCTCAATCTCTTCTTTAGTAAGGCGATTAGTTTCAGCCATCAGACGCGCTACTGTGGAATTTGCTTTACTCTCACGAGTTTGAGCAGATCTAATCATTGCAATGGCAGTTTCAGTTGCCAAGATTTCAAACTCTTGCTTGCTGAGACCTTTTATATCTCGGCGAGAAGTGAGTTCTGCTATTTGAGATTCAAGTTCGCGAATTCGCTGGACAGATGAGGGTTGATTTTCATCATCACTTTTGAAACCTATCCAGTTAAGGAATGTTCTTTTCTCCGCCATAACGCACCCCGCAGTTCATTTCTTCAGAGCCCTAGGTTAGAGCAAGGCCTCACTTACTGTAAATTGCAACTGATATTGCTACGTACTGTGAAACCCATGCAGCAAGCACAAAAATATGAAAGAGCTCGTGGAAACCAAAGTACTTTGCTTCACGTCCAGGGCGTTTGAGGGCGTAAAAAATCGCCCCAACTGAATAGAACAAGCCACCAATGATTATCGGGAGCAAAATCCAAAGACCACCAGCACGGTAGAGCTGGGGCATGTATGCAACGGCAACCCAACCGAGAAGCAAATAGTTAGCAACATAAAGCCAGCGCGGTGCTCCTAACCAAAAAATCCTCATGGCAACACCAAGAGCTGCGCCAATCCACACCACTGATAAAAGAATTGTTCTATCACGACCTTCCAACAGTGTCACAGCAAAGGGTGTGTAAGAGCCTGCAATCAGGAGATTGATATTTGCATGATCGAATCGTCGCCAAATTTTCTTTTTAGCAGGCGACCACGGTACCCGGTGATAAATTGCGGACACACTAAAGAGCAAGATCGCTGTCATTGAATAAATCGCCACAGAAAACTTGAGCGATTGTTTACTTAAAATAAATAGAACTAAGGATGCAATAACCACAACTGGCGTAGCGCCAAGATGAAACCAACCTCGCAGTTTTGGTGGTGGTACGGGAAGTTGGTTCATGGCCTTAGCCTAGCGAGAATGCTGACTTAGTCGACAAAATCTTCTAGCGCTGATAAGAATAGCCAATGAGCTATAGATCAGAGATTTTTGAAATCGGTGACACTTTTATTGACGAATCTGCCGCCCTAAGTCCTATGGAATGCACGTATTTAGGAAATGGCTTAAATCAGGACAAGTTAGATGATTTTTCAATTATTGGAGCTGAGCAAATTGCAGATTTAACTCGCCAAACACTCAGACGTTTAGCTCTAGTTGAACCAATTGATGACATTGATCGAATTGCAAAGACTGTAATGGTTGAGCGCTTAGAGTCCAGTCTTGCCCTACACGAGAGTCAAGAAAACCTTGTTTTATGGAATGTTCTCAGTTCACCACCTTCGAATATTCGTTCGATATTCGAGTTGATGCCAAAGGAGAGCGCCACCGATTTTGAAAATATCGCGAAGCGTTTAGTTGCAGTCGAAACCGCTCATAAGCAGTGGATAGAGACAATTGCCGGGGTAGCAAAAAACGGCAAGACGACAGCCCAGCGCCAAGTACGTGGGGTTATCGAGCAGTTAGAAGGTTACGCAAACGGTGGTTATAGCCAAATGTGTAAAAACTTTGATACTGAAGAAAAGTATCCTGCGATTCATGCCGCAGCCAAGCAAGCCGAGAAATCATCCGCAGAGACTGCAGCATATTTAAAGAATGTTTATATGCACATTGCAACACCTCATGATGCGGTTGGGCCTGAGCGTTATGCTGTTTGGGCGCGATATTTCACTGGCGCACAGTTAGATTTACGTGCTACTTATGAATGGGGTCTTGCCGACCTCAAAGCAATTAATGAGCGCATGTGGACGATTGCGGAACAGATTAAACCTGGGGCAAAAAGCCTTCGCGAGGTTGCCGATGTTTTGGACAATGATCCAAAATATGTAATTAAAGGTAAAGAAAATGTGGTTAAGTATTTACAAGACTTCACTGATTCTGCGATTGCTCGATTAAATGGTGAATTCTTTGAAGTTGATGATCGAATCAAAAATTGTGAAGCGCGGTTAGCGCCAGAAGGCAGTGCATCGGCCCCGTATTACAACCCACCGTCAGAGGATTTATCTCGCCCAGGAACAACATGGATTCCCATGCTTGGCAAAGATGAAGTAAGCAATTGGCATCTAGTATCAACGTGGTATCACGAAGCAGTTCCGGGTCACCATTTACAAATTGCAACAGTGACAATAGAAAAAGAACGGTTAACTCGTTTTCAACGTACAGCTGCGTGGATAAGTGGATATGGAGAAGGTTGGGCCTTATATGCCGAACGCTTTATGGATGAACTCGGCGCATTCAATGAACCAGGAATTGAGATGGGCTATCTTTCCGGACAAGCACTTCGCGCTGCACGAATTGTTGTAGATATTGGAATGCACCTTGGCTACACTGATTTCGAAGGTAATGTATGGAATGC